>NZ_JAEKIW010000003.1 GCF_016757965.1 Archaeoglobus neptunius
CCTCATCCGGACTTCTGACGTTGAGAACAACTCCACCGACATCGCTCTTGTGAATGATCTTCCTGCCGGCAACCTTCATCACAACGGGAAATCCGATCTTCCTCGCAGCGGCAATTGCCTCATCCTCCGATTGAGCGAAAATGCATCTTGCGGTTTTTATCCCGTATTTTTCCAGGAGTTCTTTGGATTCGTGTTCCAGCAGTAATTTCATATTTCACGAAAACTTTTTCGAGATTTAAAATACTTTTCAATCTCCAAAAGTTCTTATTCATGTGATTAATAGAAGAATACTGGATGAAGGTGAGGGACATTAACAGTATTGTTGAGGCCTTAAGGGAGGGCAGGGTTAACGAGATACTGTACTCAACCACAACTCAGAAAATTCGAGAAGTAATTGTAATGGCGAGGAAAAAAGGTGTGCCTGTTTACAGAGCCCGTATAAAAGAGAAAATCGTCGCAGACATCTCACCCATAAGGTTTGCCAGTTTTGAGAGAATTCTTGAAAGGGGGCTTAATGACGGTTCCTTCATACTTTTTCTCGACAATGTCGAGGATCAGAGGAATATAGGAGCTTGCATAAGAACCGCAGAATTTTTCGGTGCTGCGGGTGTTGTGATTCCCAAGCGAAGAGGTGGAATGATAGAGGAGGGTGCTTTGAGGGCATCAGCAGGAGCGATATTCCACATCCCGATAGCCAGAATTGACAATTTCGCATCAGCTTTGAAAAAGCTCAGAAAATATGGATTCACAGTAATCGCAGCAGATCCCGATGGAGAGGACATACAAATGTGCAACTTCTCCACACCATCCGCAATAGTTGTTGGTGGGGAGGACAGGGGAATTTCCACGTCGGTGAGAAAGCAAAGCGACATCATTGTTAAAATTCCCGGTTCGGGAAAAACCTCAAGTCTGAATTTAAGCGTGGCAGCAGGTATTTTAATTTACGAGCTAAGCCGACAGAAATATTAACATCCTTTGTCATATTCTGACCAATGCTGAAGAAGGTTGCCGGACTAGCATTGCTCATAATTTCGATCTCTTTTCTGTCATACTTCCTTTCATCGCTTGATTTCAGCAAGACGGGTTTTGAGGGGCTGATTGGAGAGGGCAACAGGGGAAGTGCCACAATTGAGCCTGTATCACAGGGTTACATGGTTTTCCAGAGTGCTGATCAGGGCGAGTTTTTGGGTGGTTTTGAAAATTCTTCTGGCGGTGAAGGCGGTTTTGCAGATTTCAGCAACATGAGCAGCCCGCTAAACCCCCCAAATGTACCTATTTTTTTTGTAGAGGGGCTCGACGAAACAACGAATTACCTCAGGCTCTACACATCCTCAAAATACGAAAGCGGCCACTGGATTCCAGATAGCCTCCAGTGCTCCCAGCCCCCAATCCCGGTCTTTTTCAAAAAATATAAGATTACCCCTATTGTGAATTTGTCCAGGTACCTGCCGGTCTCCAAAGACACGAAAGCAGTCATACCTCTTGGCCAGGATAAAATCTTTAACTGTTACGATTCCGACAGGGGCGTTTTCTCAACCACGTCAACAAAAACATCTTACTACGGATTCTCTACGGCATCAAAAATAACTCCGACCTCTTTTTACGGATCGATAGAACCCTTTCCTGATCCAGAAATAAGGAGTCTGGCGGAAAAAATTACCGCAAACGCCACTACAGACTACGAGAAGGTGAAGGCGATAGAGAGGTTTCTTAAAACAAACTACAAAAATCGCTATGCCAATGTTGATGTGAAGGACTTTCTCTTCAAAACCAGAGCAGGAACGGCGAAGCAATTTGCCTCTGCATTTGTTTTGCTATCTCAGTCACTTGGAATACCCTCAAGAATGGTTTTCGGATATCTCGCAGACCCCGTTTCGACAAATCAGACGATTTTTGCATCTGACGCCTATGTGTGGGCCGAGGTAAGATTCAAGGAGGGGTGGATTGAATTTGATCCCACTCCGAAGGGTTCGGGGATAAATACAACCACCGAAATAACGTATGTAGACGCAAAACTGACCGCAGGTGAGAACTTCACCGTAATGGGAAGGGTTACCGATGAAAATGGTGACCCTGTACGGGGGTTTGTTGAGATATATTTCAAGAAAGATAAAAATAGTGGAGAGGGAATTCTCGCAGGAATTGCTGTGGTAAACGGTACGTTCAATGCCAAACTCAGAGCTCCGAAGATAACCGGCAGGTACAACGTTGTCGCTCATTTCACAGGAAGCAAGTACTATCTCGAGTCCTGGAGCGATCCCGAGGTGGAGGTGTACAACAGACCAGAATTCAATCTCTCAATTCCAGACAGGATTCCGAGGGACTTTGTGCTGAAAGGAAGTCTTGAGACAGGTGGAGCATACACGGGGTACATCAGGCTGTGTGTGGATGGGGATTGCAGAGAGGTAAGGGTAACAGGAGGGCACTTCGAAACGAGGCTGAAACTGCCGGAGGGTGAGCACGATATAAAGCTTGTGTTTCCGGGTCAGGGCTATCTTCTGCCTGCAAAGTTTGAGAAAACCGTTGAAGCGGGTGATTTTGAAATACTGGTTGACGAAACCGTTAGAGAGGGCGAGAACATTACAGGAAAGGTTCTTTTCAATGGTAAGCCCATAAACGCAACTCTTATGATTGACGGAGTGAGTGTAGATGCTATAAACGGCAATTTTAGTGTCAAATTACCGTTAAAGCTCGGGAGAAACGAACTCGAATTTAAACTGGCAGATTTCGGTTACTCCGAGCAAAAAACGGTCTACTACAAAAGAGGGGTGCACATCGACGCCCAAAAACAGGGAGAAAAACTTGTTGTTTCCGTGACCGATAGCGATGGAAATCCTGCAGATGGGTTTGTCGAGCTGAATGGTGTGAAAAAAAAGCTTGAAAACGGAGTTGCCGTGTTTGAGATTGCAGATAATTTCAGCGATGGTGTTCTGATCTATTCCGGAAGTGAAAAATATCTGCCTGCTGTTAAAGATCTCTCTTTTCAATTCCCATGGTATATTTTTGTTCCCCCTCTGATTGCTGCCGGTGTGGCGGCTATCTACCTTCTCTACAGAGTGCTCTACAGGGGAGGCGAGATAAAAATATATGTTGAAAAAGAGTACCCGGAACTTCCAAATGTGTGGGACGTTGGTGAAACCATTAAGATCAGGCTTGAGGAGCCCGCTCTGGTATCTGTAAACGGATTTAGTGAATTTTCAGATCGTCTGGAGGTAAAATTCGACAGCTATGGCCTCAGAAAGGTTGTTGCCATTAAGAAGGAAGGCAGGAAAAGAAAAAAAGGTGAAGTTGAAATTAAAATCATGCCATACTCGGACGGCATCGCCGAAATCGTGAAAAAGCTTGAGGACATGGCCAGAAAACGAATCGATAACATAGAAAGCCTGACTGGCAGAGAGGTCATGGAAAAGCTTGGAGTCAGAGCTCCGGTCCTGCTCAACTATTTCGAGGGTGGGAAGTACGGAAATAGAAGTTACTCACGGAAAGAGTTTCTTGAGGCATTTGAAGACTATCTGAGGGTGGTCGGTCATGAGGATTTCTAAGCTGGTAACCGGGCTATCCACCGTCTTTGTGATATATTTTATCCTTCATAATCAGAAATTAATTTTTGGAAGGGAGTATGTGGCTGCCAGTGAATTTCAAACGGTGCTGCTGTTAACGCTGATCGCCGTATATGCAGTCATATCATCCCTGGAAAGGCTGAGCCACTTTAGGTTGATGCTGCTTCCATTTATTCTGATCACTTTACTTGACATCCTTTTTGCCTCGCTGATGTTTTTTGGATATCCTCAGTATTACGTGCTCTACCAGACACTCAGACTTCCACTTGCAGTTTTTGTAGGAGCACTGGCCTTTTCATACATCCCCCTTACAGAGAATCAGCTTTACCAGTCCCTGATTTCGGCATCGTCCCTTGTTGTGGCGGCCATCTTTTCCTACATACTCTTTTCAACCCTGTCCTCTGCTCTCGACATACCATCAGTGGCAATTCCTTCCTTAGTCCTGTTTTTGATTTTTGCAGCTACAGCCTTGGTAAATGCTTTTGAAGGTGAGGTTTTCGAGTGGATTAGAAGTGAGAGATCGTTTCTTATCCTGATTCTGATAATCCTGACCGTCTACTCCATAATAATAAAGCCGTACCTCTCCGACAGACCGGGTATTGCGAACTTTTTCGAATGGGCAGTAGTAGCTTTCACGGTCATAAAGGTAACAAGGGATCTGAGGGGTGGAATTGAGGTTGACGAGAGAGAATTTGTTGCAGCCCACAAACTTCAGGACAGGTTTTTGAAGGACAGACTTTTTTCAGAAATCGAATTTGCTGAAAGAGCATTTATAGAAGGGGGATCAAAAGCCCTTCTTCTCATCACCATAATAAAAGCTCTGGCCAGCGCCGAGGTAGAGTCGCACAGAATCGCCTCGCTAATAGTGCCCCTTGTCAATTACATTGACGAGAAACCTCCAAAACTCGCCTTTCCATGGGAGAAAAAACTGATAGAATCGAGAAACAGAAAAAGAAGGTTATCAATTGTAGAACAGATTAAAAAAGAGCTTGTGAAATTAAAAATTTAGATGTCAAAGTATTTCATGAACTCCCACGGAGTGATGTAGAGACAGTACTGGTTCCACTCGTCTATCTTCAGTTCCATGAACGCATCGAAGATGTGAGAGCCAAGAACTTCCTGCATGAGTTCGTCGCTGGCAAGATGATCTATAGCATCTCTCAATGTTGTGGGCAGCTCACCAACACCGAACTCCCTCTTCTGCGCAGGAGTGAGCTCGTAAACGTCCTCAAGGAGCGGGTCACCCGGATCAATCTTCTTTTTGATACCATCAAGTCCCGCTGCAAGCTGGGCGGTGATAGCCAGATAGGGGTTGCAGCTCGGATCTACACCGCGGTATTCAACTCTGATTGCGGAGGGCTTCTTCACATACATTGGAACCCTTACCAGAGCCGATCTATTTCTGGGACTCCAGCAGATGTATATTGGAGCCTCAAATCCCGGAACAAGTCTCTTATAGCTGTTCACGGTCGGAGCGCAGAGTGCGGTAAGGGCCTTTGCGTGTTCAAGCAGACCTCCTATGTAGTACCTTGCGGTCTGGCTCAGCATGTACTCGTCATCCGGATCAGCAAAAAGGGCATCTCCGCTGAAAGGCTCACCCTTCCAGAGGCTTTGGTGTGTATGCATTCCGCTCGCATTATCCAGATAGAGGGGCTTCGGCATGAATGTTGCATACAGTCCCTGCATTGCAGCAAGGTTCTTGGCAGCGAACTTGTAGAGGTAGAACGCATCTCCTACGTCCACAAGAGTTTTCGGCTTGAAGTCGAGTTCCACCTGTCCGGCAGTAGCAACCTCGTGGTGGTGGTATTCAACATCCACTCCCATCTGCTCGAGATAGTAAACAAGCTCGTTCCTGTATTCCACCGTTGTGTCCTCGGGAGGTGCGCGGAAATAGCCCTCCTTCGGTCTGATCATGTAACCGCTCTCGAGTTCTGTGCTCATGGGCATGATTCTCGGTGGCCCCCAGCTATCCCCGGCCCCGCCATTCGGCGAGACCCACATGTCCCAGTTAAGTCTTGTGAAGTCGACTCCCTCGAACAGGAAAAACTCAATTTCCGGTCCAAATACTGCGGACATCCCCTGATCCTTCAGGCTGTTTTCCAGCCTCTTGGCGACGTATCCCCTTGGATCGCAGTCAGCCTGCTCAGATCCCCATGCCTCATACACATCTCCAAACATTATGGCGGACTTCTGTATTGGGTCGTCCACCCACGGAATGACCTTCAGTGTTGTCGGGTCTGGCATCCAGACCATGTCACTCTTCTCAATCGTTCTGAATCCCCTGACCGACGAGCCGTCGAATCCAATACCGGTCTCAAAAGCGCTACCCTCGACGAACTCCTTTGCCGGAATTGAGAACATCTGCAAATAACCTCTGACGTCTGTAAAGGTGCAAAGGATCTGCCTTACTTCGTTCTCTTTCAATACCGTTTTAGCCTTCTCTATCTCATCCATTTAACCACCTCTCAGCCGAATTTGTCTTTCGGTATATATTTTTTTGCCTAATGCCACATCATTCTGAAGAAACTTTAAAGTTGTCTGAGAGTTTTTGAGTAATCCTCCACATCAAATCGAATACGTTTAAATACAAATATATACAGATTGCACAAATCTTCATGTATCCTGACGGTAAGGCTTAAATATACTTGGGGTGGAAGGGCAAATCCGGAGGCGAAGAAAATGGCGAAGATAAGGATAGTCTCAAAACCGGAGGTCTGCATCGGCTGCCATTTATGCGAGGTATGGTGCACTGTGGCTCATTCAAAATCAAAAGACATTATTAAAGCTTTTCTTTATGAGCAACCGAGAGCACAACCGAGAGTGGTTGTTGAAGAAGAGCTACCCGAAACGTACGCACTTCAGTGCAGACACTGCAATGAGCCTAAATGTGTTGCAGCGTGCATAGCGGGAGCTCTCTACAAGGATGATGATGGGGTTGTGATCCATGATGAGGAAAAATGCGTTGCCTGTTACAGTTGCATTATGGCGTGCCCCTACGGGGCGATAAGAATTAACCTTGAAACGAAAAAACCGCTGAAATGTGACCTCTGCAGGGGTCTTGATCATCCCTACTGCGTGAAGTACTGTCCAAACAACGCTCTGGAAATCGTGGTTGAGGCGGAGGAATTTGTATGAAGTACGATTATGTTATCATCGGAAATTCGGCGGGAGGAATTGGGTGTGTTGAGGCAATCAGAGAGCTTGACATCGATTCGAGCGTTCTTGTAATTTCAGCCGAGAAGTACCACACATATTCAAGGGCGCTGATACCATACTACCTTGATGGAAAGATAGAGTTCGAAAAGATGTACTATCGTCCACCGGACTTCTACGACAGGATGGACGTGGACACAAAACTGGGAGTTAGGGCAACACGGGTGGATGTCGAAAGAAAGAGGGTTCTGCTGGAAAACGGGGAGGAGATTGAATACGGAAAGCTGCTGATTGCAACGGGGGGAAAACCGTTCATACCTCCAATGGACGGATTGGGGGGGCAAAACAACGTCTTCACATTTCTGAAAATGGATGATGTGCTTGGAGTGGAAAGGGGACTGAAGGATGCCAGGAAGGTTGTGGTTCTTGGAGGAGGAATTATTGGTCTGATGGCCTCTGAGGTTCTGGCAAGAAAGGGTCTGGATGTCAAAGTTGTGGAGCTTGCAGACAGGGTTCTGGCCCCAGTTGTTGATGAAACAACATCAAGGATCATTGAAAAGAAGTTTCAGGAAAATGGTGTTGAGATCATCCTCAACAACACAATTTCCAGAGTTGTTGGTGAGGAAAGAGTTGAAAAGGTAATTCTGCGGGATGGAAGGGAAATTGATACCGACATGCTCATCGTCGCAGTGGGAGTTGTGCCGAACACGGAGGTTGTGAAGGATACGCCGATAAAGGTAAACAGAGGGATAGTCGTTAACAGAAAGATGGAAACATCCGTAAAGGACGTCTACGCCTGTGGAGACTGTGCGGAGATATACGACTTTGTATTCGGCTCGAACAGGGTGCTCCCTCTGTGGCCCACCGCATACACCGGAGGCAGAATTGCCGGCTTCAATATGGTCGGCAGGGAGAGGGAGTACAATCTGGCCACCTCGATGAATGCAATGCACTTCTTTGACTACTACATAATCAACGCCGGTCTTAACGTTCCAAACGATAGCGAGGAGTTTGAAGTAATCTACAGGCTCGAAGGAGACAGTTACAGAAAATTCGCCCTGAAAGATGGAAGGATAGCAGGCTTCATAATCGCCGGAAAAATGGAAAGAGCCGGAATTTTCCTCAAACTGATGGAAGAGGGTATAGACGTTTCAGCGTTTAAGGATAAACTGCTCAAGGAGAATTTTGGATTTATCGACATCCCCGAGCCGGTAAGATGGAAACTGCTTGAGGATAAAGTAAAACTCGGTGTGGTGAGAGAGCTATGAGACGAAGCAGAAGAGTTGTGTTACCTGATAAGGATCATCAGGCCTGCGGTCTTTTTGGAGTTATAGACCGCAGCGGTAACAGATTCAGTGGAGAAATGGCAGTAAATGCAATGGTAAGCATGAAAGTCAGGGGGAATGGGCTTGGTGGTGGTTTTGCGGCATACGGTATCTATCCGGACTACAAGGACTACTATGCCATCCACATTATGTTTCAGGACTGGGATATGGAGGCCAAGCACAGAGTGGATGAGTTTCTGGATGCAAATTTTGATGTGGTCTACGCAGAGGAAATACCTGTAAATCCAGAGGCCAATGTAGCCTCTCCACCACTCTTCTGGAGATACTTTGCCTCACCCAAGAAAAAGGGAGATGATAAGAAACTGAGTGACGATGACTATGTGGTCAAGAAGGTTATGGAGATAAACACCAAAATAGAAAACGCCTATGTTATCTCTTCGGGTAAGGATATGGGAGTTTTCAAGGGTGTTGGATTCCCCGAGGATATTGCTGAATATTTCATGCTGGCAGAGGAGTACAAAGGCTACATGTGGACAGCCCACTCTCGTTTCCCCACCAACACTCCGGGATGGTGGGGAGGAGCGCATCCGTTCTGCATACTCGACTGGACTGTAGTCCACAACGGAGAGATTTCATCTTACGGAACGAATAAACGCTACCTCGAGATGTTCGGCTACTACTGCACCCTGCTGACAGACACCGAGGTTATGGCCTATGCTGTCGATTTGCTGATGAGAAAGCAGGGGCTGCCGATTGAGATAGTCTCCAAGATATTCGCTCCTCCAATGTGGGATCACATAGACATAATGGACGAAAAGAAAAAGAGGTTCTACACCACTCTCAGAATGAACTACGGTCCGCTGCTGATAAACGGGCCTTGGACGATAATTGTTGCGAGGCATGGCGAGATGTTCGGCATCACAGACAGAATCAGACTGAGACCGATAACATCCGGTGAGAAGGGGGATATGCTTTTTGTCTCTTCAGAGGAGTCGGCAATCAGGGCAGTTTGCCCCGATTTGGACAGAGTTTACACCCCAATGGGTGGTGAGCCGGTTATCGGCAGATTGAGAAGCAGAGAGAAGGAAATAGCAAAGCAGCTTTCAGAGGTGGAATGATGCTGGAGGGAGAATTCCACACTCACATGCTTCCCGAATTCACGATTGAAAGAAGGCAGGATCGATGCATACGCTGCAGGGTGTGTGAGAGACAGTGCGGATTCAACGTTCACTGGTATGACGAAGAGATGGACATGATGAGAGAGGATGAGATGAAGTGTGTCGGCTGTCAGAGATGTGCAGTGATGTGCCCAACCAATGCCCTAATCATCAGGCCACACCCCGGAAATTACAGGCAGAACGCAAACTGGACAAGGGAAAGGCTGCAGGATTTGAAGAAGCAGGCCGAAACGGGAGGAGTACTGCTGACCGGAAGTGGAAATGACAAGCCGTACAGGATTTACTGGGATCACATCGTACTTAACGCCTCCCAGGTTACCAACCCATCCATTGATCCGCTCAGAGAGCCGATGGAACTGAGAACTTTCCTTGGAAGGAAGCAGGACAGACTTGAATTCAGGTTTGGTGAGGACTTTGAGGATGTCGAGATCACCACGGAACTCTACCCGAACGTTCAGATTGAGACGCCAATTGTCTTCTCAGCCATGTCGTACGGAGCCATAAGCTATCAGGCCTTTAAGAGCCTTGCAATTGCCGCCAGTGAGTTTGGAACGCTTTTCAACACCGGTGAGGGTGGACTGCCCAAAGAACTCAGGAAATACGGAAAAAATGCCATCGTGCAATGTGCAAGTGGTAGATTTGGTGTAGATCCCGAATACCTCAACGTGGCTGCGGTTGTTGAAATAAAGATCGGACAGGGAGCAAAGCCCGGAATTGGAGGGCACTTGCCGGGTGAGAAGGTTACGATGCCCATCTCGGTAACGAGAATGATTCCGGAAGGGACAGATGCCCTCTCACCTGCTCCACAGCATGATATTTACTCGATAGAGGACCTGAGCATGCTCATCTACGCCCTGAAGGAGGCTACTGACTATGAAAAGCCGGTAAGTGTAAAAATAGCAGCGGTGCACAATGTGGCTGCAATTGCCAGTGGAATGGTTAGAGCCGGAGCGGACATCATAGCCATAGATGGCTTGAGAGGTGGAACGGGGGCAGCACCCAAGATGATCAGAGATAATGTCGGAATTCCAATTGAACTCGCACTGGCTGCGGTAGATCAGAGACTGAGAGATGAGGGAATCAGAAACAAGGCCTCCATTCTAGTTGCTGGCGGATTTAGATGCAGTGCAGATGTCGTCAAGGCAATCGCTCTTGGGGCGGATGCGGTTTACATTGGAACTCCGGCACTGGTGGCGATGGGCTGTACTCTCTGTCAGAAATGCCACACCGGGATATGCAACTGGGGAATCTGCACTCAGGATCCTTACCTTTCCAAGAGGTTAAATCCGGAGATAACTGCAAAAAGGCTTGTCAACCTTCTCAGGGCCTGGAGCCATGAGATAAAGGAAATGCTCGGTGGAATGGGTATAAACGCAATTGAGAGTTTGAGAGGTAACAGGGAGCAGCTTCGTGGTGTTGGTCTGGAAGACTGGGAGCTTGAGGTACTGGGTATAAAGGGGGCTGGAGAATGAAGTACTCGATAGGTGGTTTTTGTGATCTTTTCCTCGACTTCTGCAAGGGGGTCGAGGAGCTGAAGGACAGGATCAAGCTTGAGGGAGACAGAGCGGTTATAGATGCAATGGGTCTTACCCATAAGGAACTCAACGACCTGATGAGGTACGTGGTGTTTGAGCGCTCCGTGAGAAAAATCAAGCTGATCAACGTGGTCGGGCAGAGATACATCGGAACAAGGCTGTGGACGCCAGATATGAAAAGGGTGGAGATAGAGGTACATGGCTATCCGGGCAATGATCTCGGAGCTTTTCTTGGCGGACATAAAATAGTGGTGTACGGCAACGCTCAGGATGGGGTTGGAAACACAATGGATGATGGAGAAATCATCGTTCACGGCAGAGCCGGGGACGTTGTGGCAATGTCGATGAGGGGTGGAAGAATAATGATCAGAGACGATGTTGGCTACAGAACTGCGATCCACATGAAGGAGTACAGGGAGAAGGTACCTGTTCTAATCGTGGGAGGAACGGCACAGGACTTCTTTGGAGAGTACATGGCTGGAGGAAGAGTTGTACTTCTCGGTCTGAATCTCGGAGATAAACCCCACAGAGCAAGATACATCGGAACCGGAATGCATGGGGGAATAATATACATCCGCGGAAGGGTTGAAAAATGGCAGATGGGAAAAGAGGTCGGAGTTGTGGACATGGATGAGGAGGACTGGAAGCTCCTTGACAGACATGTGGGTGATTTCAGCAGGGAATTTGGCTTTGACAAAGACGAAATACTTGGTGGAAAGTTCTTAAAGCTGAAGCCGGTCACAAAAAGACCGTACGGCAGGATTTACGCCTACTGATTCTTTATTTTTGTTTATAAAAACAGATATAAACCCATTCAATAGAATGTAGATGGTGCTGGATCAGCTTGCAGCAGAAATCGCTGAGAAGGCCAGAAGCAAGGAGGACGTATCAAGAATAAAGAGGAAATTCGCAAAGAGACTTGGCCTTTCCACAATTCCATCGGATGCAGAAATTCTGAGGGCTGCCAGAGGAAAGGAATACTACAAAAGGCTGAGAGATATATTGAGAGTAAAGCCGGTCAGAACGATAAGCGGGGTTGCAGTTGTGGCCGTTATGACCTCTCCAGCATCCTGCCCACATGGCAGATGCTTGCCCTGTCCGGGAGGAGTTGAGAGAAACACCCCTCAAAGCTACGTCGGCCTTGAACCGGCTGCGATGCGTGGAAAGCAGCATGACTACGACCCCTTCAGGCAGGTTACGGCGAGGCTGACAGAACTTGAGGCAATCGGTCATGACGTCAGCAAGGTTGAGATCATAGTGATGGGAGGCACATTTCCGGCGAGAGATGCGGAGTACAAGGAGAAATTCATGCTTGGGATATTCAATGCTCTCAATGTATTCAACAGCCGGGCAAGGCCAGAGAAAGATATCGAAAAAGCTGAGAGAAAGAATGAAAGGGCTAAAGCACGATGTGTGGGGATAACATTTGAAACCCGCCCGGATTTTGCGAGAAAGCAGCATGTGGAAGAAATGCTGAGGTACGGCGGAACCAAAGTTGAGCTGGGTGTCCAGAGTATATACGACGATGTTCTTGAGAGGATAAGAAGGGGGCACGGGGTTAGAGAGACTGTCGAGGCAACGAGATTGCTGAAGGATTCAGCTTTCAAGGTCGGGTATCACATCATGCCGGGATTGCCCGGTTCAGATTTCAAAAGGGATCTGAAAATGTTCAGAGAAATATTTGAAAACGAGAATTTCAAGCCGGACTACCTCAAAATCTATCCCACACTCGTAATTGAGGGGACTGATCTTTACGAAATGTGGGCAAGAGGAGAATACAGACCATACACAACGGAAGAAGTTGTTGAGCTTATAGCTCTGGCCAAAAAGCGTTTTCCTGAGTGGGTCAGAGTCCAGAGGATCCAGAGAGACATACCCGTAAGGGCTGCAATAGGGCTTGACAAGGGCAATGTCAGACAGCTTGTCCATCAGAAGTTGAAAGAGCTTGGATGGGAGTGCAGATGCATAAGATGCAGGGAGGCTGGTCACAGGGGTGTCAGGCCCGAGGAGTACTCCAAAGCAGAACTCGTGGTGAGAAGGTACAGAGCGTCAGGAGGAGTGGAACATTTCATTTCATATGAAATTCCGGATTACGATGCGCTGGTTGGTTTTCTAAGGCTCCGATTCCCTTCAGAACCTTTTATAGAAGTTTTGAAAGATGCTGCGCTCGTGAGAGAGCTTCACGTGTACGGCAGAGCAATTCCCATCGGCGAGATCGGAGAGGGATTTCAGCACAGGGGCTTCGGGGAGAAACTGCTGAGGGAGGCAGAGGAAATTGCAAAGGAGAGATACGACAGAATAGCGGTTATAAGCGGTGTGGGTGTCAGGGAATACTACAGAAAGCTTGGATACAGGCTGAAAGGCAGATACATGGTCAAAAGAATCACTTGAGAAGAGTTATTTTCGCCTTCGGCTCTCTTCTTCCGGTAGCAAAGTCCTTGGCTGCTACGATTACAGGACAGTACGATGGACACGATTTCGAAACGTGAACTCTGCAGAAAAGCTTTCTGGAGCAGTCAACAACCCTGTAATTGAGGTCTTTGGCGTTTATAATGACAAGTGCCCTTGTTCTTCTATGAGAAATGGCAAGCTTTAGCTCATCCCTTTCAAGAGCGGTTGTTACCATTGCAGATTCTTTCTTTGACAAAATAAAGGCTTTTTTCACAAAATAAGGATTTTAATAATGTAAGAACCTCTGTTGAATTACATTTTCGTAATTACACGACCAACCACAAGAGTTATAATGTATGTAATTACAATAATCGTAATCATAATGTCTCCTTAAAAGGAGGTGGTGTCGTGATCGATGTCGAAGCGCTGTTTGAGAGAAGGCCGGATGGGGAAGGCCAGAAGATACTGAAGGTTATTTCCCGCAGTGGTATGAGTAACATCCTTTTCAGCCTTGATAAGGCACCCCTCCGGTTTTCTCAGCTTATGTTTGAGACAAAGCTGAATCCGGGGATTTTGGACAGGCATCTCAAGGCCCTAATGCAGTTGAATATTGTGGACAAGAACTCTGATTCATATGAGCTGACCGAAAGCGGGAAGAGGCTTGTTAGGGTTCTTGAGCAACTGTTTTCTATCGTGTAGTTATGGAATGATAAATTATTATATTCTTTTTTAAAATTTTAAAGGTTTCTGCTTTTTGTATATACCGATACATTTAAGTGTCCTGCCGATTACAAGGGTTATGTCCAGCCAGTTTGGCAAAGAAGAGCTTGTTCATCTCCATTTGCTGCTTTTCCACATTAAGAAAACTTTTGAAAGCTATGGTATCGACAACGAATATTTCAAAGAGTATGAGAGTCTGCAGATCTCTCCCGTGCAGATCTTCAGACAGAAAAACGAGCATCAGGAGGCGATTTTTAAACTCTGCATGGGAATAATGAAGGCCATGGGAAAGGAAAAGGAGGCCGAAGAGCTCTGCAAAAGCCTGAAGAAACTGGCAATGGTGAGAGCTGTGTACTAGGGGAAATACCGGAATTCTACCGGTTCGTCGTATCTTTTCCAGTCGGTTTTCCTTTTTTCACCTTTTATAACTTTTTCAGCAATCCTCATAGCGCCAATCCTGTTCAGGGGCTGGTTGTTGTTTCCGCACTGATAGCTGTAGGTGCATCTCGGACATCCATCGGCTCTTCCGCACTCGCAGTTCTTGAGGATGCTGTACGAAATCTCAAATGCCCTTCTCAGTCTTTTGAAGAGGAGTTTTGACAGGCCGCTCCCTCCCGCAGTTGCATCGTAGATGAAGATATCCCCCTCCGGTACTGAAATTCCACCCATTTCCCTGCTTCCACCGCCCGTTATGGCATCCGTAGTTTCAATCAACACATGCTCGAGAGCGTGGAAACTTCCAGCGTAGTAGTCCTCGAAGTCGTCTGGTTGCGGGAACGGAGCGGAGAAGAGAAATCCTTTGGTTCTGAAAGTATAGCTTATAGGTTCTTTGAGGTAATTAATGCTCTTCCTCTCCTTTTCGAAAACGTTCCTCTCAACATAGCCGTGAACTATCATTGTGATTTCAAGATCGCAGTATACGGCGTTAACGGGTTCGTCGATTTCAGCCTCGACACCAACAATCCGGGGTATGGTTGTGTAGAGCGGATCGGTGATTTCGTTTTTCTCATCTATTCTTGCAAGTTCAGCCCTTAGCATGTCCAGATCCAGTTCGACTGATCGGTACGTTGTTCCGTTGTGTATTACTATGCTTCCCGGAAACAATTCTTTTACGGCTACCGGCAGAGACCTCTCACCCACAAACTCTCCGTGGTGATACATTTTCACTGACTTTCCCATTCCCCTCATGCTGAAACCCCTGGAAAATTCAACACCGTAAGCTGTAGGGAAGTAAAATCCGCCCTTTTTAACAACAAGTTTGCGATCCTCGAGCTCTCTGAGGACTGTTCGCCCCTCCTTTTCGATCTCTTCAACCTTCAGTGGTTTCTCAATGCACATCGAGAGAAGCTGGTACTTCATTATCTCTTCGTTGTACTTCTCAACGTAGCCGAGAGCCTCCTCTTTAAAGTACTCGTCGGGATTTGCCCTGTAGTATGTGCTTATCGAGTCCTCCTCTCTCAGGATTATAATCCCAATACTTTCCTGTCCCTTTCTCCCCGCCCTTCCGATTCTCTGCTGCATCTGGCTGTACGGCACAAGTTCGGAGATGACAACATCAACATCACCAATATCTATCCCTAGCTCAAGGGTTGGTGTAGAAACGACAACGTTGATTTCACCATTTCTGAATTTTTCCTCCACCTGCTCCCTTACTTTTTTCGGCAATCCGCTTTTGTGTATCGCTGACCTGATTCCTGACCTTCTCAAAATGAGGTTGATTGTCTCCACGCTTTTGTAGCTGTTTCCAAAAACAAGTATCTTCCTACCCTTTAGAGCGGAAACGATTTCCTTAATCGATGAGTAAAGGCTGGGAGTGTAGCGGGCAACGAGATGCAAAACACCTTTTCTGTGGTGTCCGCTAACATGGACAAATTCCCTGTCAAACAGCTCTTCAGCAAACTCCCTTGCATTGGACAGGGTTGCTGACGCACAGGCAATTTGAAATCTGCCGAACCTCGAAAGCCTCCTGATCAGGTAGTGCATGTTGCTTCCCAGTATACCGGTGTAGGTGTGCAGCTCATCAATTGCAATGAAGGTAACGTCCCGGCAAAAATGACGGAATGCCGGAGTGTTGCGCAGGTGGTAGTCAACCATGTCAGGGTTTGTAAGCAAAATGTCTGCCTTCCCGCTTAGAACCATTCTCCTCTCATCTGTATCTGAATCTCCATCAAATCTCACAGCCTTTAACCCGAGAGATGAGGCGTACTGCTTTATTTTAGCCTCCTGATCTCTTGCCAGAGCTTTAGTCGGATAGAACACAAGAGCCCTGCCATCTTCCGAAACTTTTTCAAGGAGCGGGATAATGAAGGCCTCGGTCTTGCCGAATCCGGTGGGTGCCGTCACAACCACGTTTTTTCCATTCAAAAGCAGTTCCATTGCTTTTTTCTGAAAGGGATACAGCCTTTTTATTCCTCTCTCCTTCAGGACCATTCTAAGTTTTTCTGGGAGAAAACCAAGTTCTTCCGTTGGTTCTTCGTTGAACGGCTTGAAAACTCTGTATATAACGATCTCATCCTCTGTGTTGAAAATCGGAAGGAGATGATCCCTGAAACCGGCTTCGTTCAGCAGCTTCAGATTTCTCTCTCTGATGCTCTCTTTTCTGCAACTGCACCTCGTTTTCAGCATCCCGCATTCCGGACAGAACAACTCCTCTACCACCTGTTTCTCTGAAACAGGAAGAAATAAATTGATTATGCAAGCTCAGTAAAATGTCAGAAACTCAATTCCCCTTTCAATAAGCATATCAATCCCCTCCCTCCCCTGCATCACCCTCTTATGACCCGGCATGATGTATTCCGCCTCAAGAGACCTTATCCTTTCAAGAGACCTTATCATTTGCTTCCTATCACTGCCATAAACGTCGAACCTCCCAACAACACCCCCTTCAAAAATCAGATCACCGGTTATGGCAATCCCAAACTCCTGAAGATAGAACGTGAGGCTTCCGGGTGAGTGACCGGGAGTTCTTATTACCTCTATCTCCGTGTTGCCCACTACAAAAGTCCTACCAAGCTTCAGGTCTGATGAAAAGCTGAACTGGCTTACCTCCCTGTCCCTCTCATCAAATCCCAAAAGCGCCCCTTTCCCCATGAACATGACGTTGCTCTCACAGTGATCTCTATGCAGGTGTGTGTTGAACACGAAATCGACCCTCTCAATTCCATCATTTCTCATTAAACCGAAAAGGTTTGTATAGCTTTTGAAGGTGCCCGGATCGATCAGAACACATTCATCATCTCTGATGATGTAGCAGTTTGATGAGTCGTAAAATGCTCTACCCCAGGTGTAGGCATAAACTTTGTCGAAGAGTCTCATAAACGGACTTGTTTTGAGCGGTTAAGTTTTTTGTGATTCGGTTACCCGAAAATTTTTTAAGTAAAAGAAAAATCATTTAGAATATGGATATCGAAAAAGCCGCCAGAGACCTCGGTGCTGATGTGTTCGGGGTTGCGGACCTGGACTATGTGAGAGGCTACGAAACCTACCCGAAAACCCTCCTGGATGGGTTCGATTACGGAATAACAATAGGGGTAAAGCTTCCCGACACTGTGTTCGATGGTCTTCCAGAATCGAGGCCGATTTATTCGAGGGAATACGTTGTGGCCAACGACATTCTGGACAATATTGCATTCAGACTGAGCAGATTCATTGAAAAAATGGGTTACAGAGCATTACCGATTCCGGCATCGAAGATCATAAGTAAGCTGTACTGGAGGAGCTACATCTCCCACAAAGCCATTGCCAGAGCTGCAGGAGTGGGATGGGTGGGAAGGAATCTGCTGCTGATCACGCCAGAATTTGGACCCAGAGTAAGGCTTGCAAGCATTCTGACGGACATGCCCCTTGAGGCTGGAAAACCTCTAAGGAACAGGTGCGGGGTGTGCAGAGAATGCATTGAGAACTGCATAGTTGGTGCCCTAAAATACTCGGATTTTGCGGATTATCCCTCTTCAAGAGAGGACGTATTCGACGTGGATACGTGCGCATCAAAGCTCCAGGAGTTTGCGGCCGATCCGAACATCGGAACTATGGTTTGCGGGATATGCATAAAGGTGTGTCCGTGGGGAAAAAAGAATAAAGTGCGGAAAGAAGTTAGAGCATGAAGGAGGAGATTGCCAAAAAGGTTAGGGACTGGCTGGTAGAGGAGGGTATTTACAAGGACAAGATTGCAGACGAAAACGCAGACTTTCACTTTCTTGCTGAGGTTCCCCCAAATTCAAGGCAGTTCATAGATGTCATCTTTCCCAAAAACAGGGAGGATATGCTGGTGATAGCTTCGGGTATAAAGCTGAGCGATGATCATTATCGATCCGT
Source organism: Archaeoglobus neptunius (assembly GCF_016757965.1). Taxonomy (NCBI): domain Archaea; kingdom Methanobacteriati; phylum Methanobacteriota; class Archaeoglobi; order Archaeoglobales; family Archaeoglobaceae; genus Archaeoglobus; species Archaeoglobus neptunius. The sequence goes on from NZ_JAEKIW010000003.1 coordinate 18,138, forward strand.
TATGAGCCTTGGCGATGCGAAGAGGGAGGAACTGCTATGGGAAATAAGATTCAAAATTCTATTTCTTGAGACCGGCTTCCAAATTTTACCAAATGCTAGAGATCCGCAGCTCTTTCAGTTTACAAGGGAGATATACTTCGACGGGCTTAACAAGAACCTTTTTATGGATGCCATAAGGCAGGTGCACAAATGCAAGCTCTTCATAATCTGGATGATGCAGAGAAGCTTTGGCGGTCATGAGGGTTCGGATTTGATAATGTATCGTTAATTTGTTAATTTTTAAATCAAAAAGTTCATATAGTCTGAATTCCTGTTGCCCCTATGGAATTCGGAACGGTTGCACCTACATTTCCGCCAATAAGTGACATGCCTAAGACTGTAAAGAGGATGGAGGAAAAAGGTTATGCAGCGATATGGGTAGCTGACCATCTGATGGGCTGGTATCCTCACGACCTGTGGAAGGAGACAATTTTTGCAATGCGCTATCCCTCATGTCACATGTTCTACGATGCATTCTGCGAGATATGCTACGCTGCTCCTGCGACGGAGAAGATAAAGTTTGGAGTTAGCGTTACTGAGGTGTTCAGAAGGCATCCTGCAGTGCTTTTGCAGCAGGCGGTAACAGCAGATCATGCAACAAACGGCAGGTTCATCCTTGGTATTGGTGCCGGAGAGGCTGAGAACATAGTGCCGTACGGTATAGATTTTGAAAAGCCTGTTGCAAGACTTGAGGAGGCAGTTGAGATCATGAAGCTCATGCTCAACAGCGATTACGGTGAGACGATAAACTACGAGGGTAAGTTTTACAGGCTTGAAGATGCAGTTTTTGATATTAAGCCTGTGGGAGAGATGCCGTTCTGGTTTGGTGCTCACGGGAACAGAATGTTGAAACTAACAGCAAAGCACGGGGATGGGTGGTTGCCGACAACTCTACCGCCCCAATCTTATGCAGAGAGAGCGGAGAAGCTCGAAAAGTATGCAAAGGAATTTGGCAGGGATCCAGATGATATAACCAAAGCTATTTTTGTTAGTTTGATAGTGGACGAGAAGGCTGAGGAGGTTGAAAGGCTTTTGCAATCGCCAATCCTGAAAGTGCATGCTTTGCTTGTCCCTTCCGAATTCTACGAAGCTCTCGGTTACAAACACCCGTTCGGCAAGTTCTACGGCCTGCTTGACTACATCCCAACGAAGTACACCAAGGAGCAGATAATGGAGGCGGTAAAACAAGTGCCGGATGAGATCATGAGAGTTGCGTACATTGCAGGAACACCGGAAGACATAGTTCAGCAGTTCGAGCAATACGCTAAGGTAGGGGTTGAGCACATCGTCATCTGGAACCTTACGTATTTCGGAGACGTCAGTAAAATAAAGACATCCTACACACTGGTTGATGAGATAATGAGTCACTTTTAGCGGGAAAGTTTTTATTGCCCTTACACCTTTTTTTAGATTATGACCTTAGTTGAGGATGCGAGGAAAGGCAGTGTGGATGAATTCGTTAAAAAAGCTGCTGAGTATGAGAGAGTAGAGGTTGAAAAACTCATCAGGCTGATTTCTCACGGTTATTTAGTACTCCCAAGGAATGTGGGGAGAGGGAATATAGAGCCGAGAGCCATAGGTATGTTCGCATCCACAAAGGTTAACGCTAACATAGGCACTTCGGCGGATTATGTAAATGTTGAAGAGGAGATCGAGAAGGCAATTGTTGCCCAAAAAGCTGGAGCAGATGCTGTTATGGATTTGTCCTCCGGTGGCAATCTGGACGAGATAAGGAAGAAGATAATGAAGGTCGTGAATGTGCCGTTCGGCACCGTTCCAGTATATCAGGCTGCGAGGGATTGTAGCAAGGTTATCGACATGGACGAGGATGACTTCTTCAGGGTTGTGGAAAGGCAGGCAAAGGATGGAGTTGACTTCATGACGATACACTCCGGGGTTAACTGGGTTAGTGTGGAAAGGTTGAAAAGGTCAAACAGACTGCTCGGTGTTGTCAGCAGAGGCGGGGCGATAATCATCGGCTGGATGCTCCACAATGAAAAGGAGAACCCCTACTACAAGGATTTCGACTACCTTCTTGAAATTTTAAAGGAATATGACGTTACGATCAGCCTCGGAGATGCATTCAGGCCGGGATGCATACATGATGCCGGAGACAGGGCGAAATACACCGAGTTCATAATGCTCGGCGAGCTCGTCGAGAAATGCAGGGCAGCAGGAGTGCAGTGCATGGTTGAGGGGCCGGGACATGTGCCTCTCGACCAGATTGAAACTTCCGTCAGGGCAATGAAGAGTGTTACCGACAACGCTCCCCTTTACCTTCTCGGTCCTCTTGTAACTGACATTGCCGCCGGATACGACCACATCGCTGCTGCGATAGGTGCTGCGATAGCCGGGATGGCAGGGGCGGATTTCATCTGTTACGTCACACCTTCAGAGCATCTCGCTTTGCCGACGGTTGAGGATGTGAGGGAAGGGGTTATAGCTGCCAAGATCGCTGCTCACGCCATAGATCTGATAAAAGAGGGACAGAGGGACAGGGCAAGGAGGAGAGATTACGAAATGTCTGTAGCCAGAAAAAATCTTGACTGGGAGAGGCAGTTCGAACTGTCAATCGATCCGGAGAGGGCGAGAGAGGTGTATGGTAGAAGAAGGTCGGAAAGTGATGCATGCAGCATGTGCGGAGATTTGTGTGCGATTAAGCTTGTTAAGGAGGCTTTTGAGCATAATTGAGTTTTTTACTCTGTACACATGCAGTATTTTAACAGTTAGTAAAACTTTTATATGTCATGAAGTGACATTAACAGAGTTATACTCTGTTTAGCTATAGCAGTTGGTATAGCGGGTGCGGAGCAAATGAACGAGTCTTGTATCGATGATTGCCAAGTGTGGCCTTCTGTGCATCCCACAGCGTTCGTCCATTCTACCCCTCCAAACTGAGATGTTGCCGTCCGCTTTGATGCTGCAAACTTTGGGCCGGTTTATGCTTTCAGACAGCAATTATCCGTGGGAGAGAGCAGATATGCGAGTCTTGATGATTCTGATAGCATGGCTGAGTGGATTCCGTACTGCTACACAGGTTAATCTGGGAGTAAAATGTAAGGAGCTTGATCCGGAGAAAACCGGCTGTATGTGCTATCATGGTGTGATTTTCGCTGCAATACCTCATGGCTGGCATGTTGAGAGGAAGAAGGTTGACGAGAACAAATACCACCTGCTCGTGGGGGGAGTTTCGGAGGCTGACTGCTATTACCCAGACCACGGATACGTCAGGGGGAGATTGGCTCAACCCTGACAGCGGGTGGGGGATTACCGGGGTTAACGATTGCAGATACAAGGTGGACAAGAACGGTGGCAGGCCCGCTTACTGTGAAGTAAATGATACGGCAGTCAGATTTGCATCCGGAAGCGGATGCATAGGGTGCTGTGTCTGCGAGGATTCGGGGTATGTGTGGGTGAATGTGACTGTCGAGAAAGGAAAACCAGAGTTGACTGGCTATGAAGTGAAGAACCTATGGGAGAAGTCTCTAAAGAGTATGGTTGCAGACAGTACAATTGATCCCCTATTAGCTTTAAAGACAATAATTGGAAATCCATATCCGATATGGGTCAGGATGAACTCATCGTTTTCAAACCACGTATCTATTAGAGAAGTGAAATACACTACTACACAATATGAGCCGTTTACTTTCAGACAAACTATTGATGCGATGTCAGTAGGAGGAGGTAAATACACAGCAAACGTTTATTTTAGAAATTTAGGAGTAGCACTAAGTCTGTTTCTTGGCACATTTTTTGGTGTGGAACTATGGTTCATCACAACGCCAGATGTATACTGGACAGAAATAAGTGCCTACGATTTCTTAGGGCTCGAACATAAATTTACCATTAACGAGAGATTACCAACCCTTGAAGATGCCGCCCAAGGTTACCAGATAAAAGGAAACTACTACATAGCAGTCTGGTTTGCTCCATTTGGCTCTGATAGAATAGATGTTCTGATCACAGACCCAGCAGGGAGAAACATCGGAACAATCATAACAAATAATGAATCCAAAATACTCAATGAGATACCAAACTCTACTCTACTACCAGATGTTGAGGTGAACGAATCGCAGATGATGCTTGGTTTAGCAATCATTCCAAATCCGTTGCCGGGAGAATATGTTATGACAGTTTATGGAAAAGAAGAGGCAAACTACACCTTACAAACAATCTGGTGGAACAATGGCAATTTAACTGATAAAACAACAATAAATGATAGCATTGAGAAGGGAGAAGTTAAAACGATCAAGAAAAGAGTAGGTAAAGAAGTTAGGGTTGATGTAATACCGCCAATCATCCACAAGTGTCTTAAACATGGTTACATGATGACATTCGTGGAACTACCTGAAGGAGAACTTAACGAATCATCAATCAAGCTTAACTATGCGGTGTCTCCAGTGAAAGTTAAAGTTATTGAGTTTGAAAAACAATTCAAAAAGCTAAAGCTGCCAAAGCATAAGTTCAAGAAACGCATACTGATGGCAATGTTCAAAGTTAGAGATGTCATAAATGTGCTCAGTTGCGGGAGGAATGAAGTTACCGTCAGTGGAGCGACAAACAAAACTCAATTTTATGGTAAAGATACGGTAAGGCTGATATGTCGGTGAGGGAGTTTCTGAGGTTGGAGAGGAGGAAAGTTGTGATAGCTCTGATTATGCCAAGTGTTCACTGGATCGTCATAGAATATATTATCAACTATCTGCATGCAGTTCTCAGTGGCGGTGTACTGCTATCAATTTATCATCCGCCTGAGACATATATTCTTTTTTCTTTATTTTTGATAATTTTTTCACCATTATACTACCCGTTTGCGTGTTCCTTGGTGGTGTTGTGGGATTACAAAAGACGTAAAATTATGCTCAACACAAAAACAAAAGTACTCGTAGCTCTGGGCTTTATTTTCTTCAATCCAATCAGTATTAAATTCATGCTCGTGATGGCAATTTGGATTCAGGTTCACTATTTCAGTAAGGAGGATTTCATAAAGTTTCTATTTTAGCCATACAAAATTGACGATACTCCGAAATCAAGTCAGATATAAAAAGAGTTGAGAGCGCTCCAAAGCTTTTTGATCTTAGCTCCCACCAGTGAATCTCCCGATTAGACCGAAACTTCCCATTACCCACTCTATCTTAAAGCGATTTTACTTAGATGTTCTGTCCGTACTTCTCCAGAATCTCGGCAAATGCATTGAGAACGTAATCCACCTCCTCCCTACTCAACCCATAAGTTGAAAGCTTGAAGTACCTCGTCAATCCGGGCTTTATGCCGTGTATCCTTCTCGCCTTAAGTTCTCTGTAAAGAAAGAACCTCCCCTTTTTTACCTTCTTCGATATTTCGTAAAGGTTCTCCGCATGGAAGAACATCAGATCGTGGTTGTGAGGCTTATCCCCGAGCTGTTTTATTCCCATCTCCTCCATTTTGCTGGCGAAGTATCTCGCCTTCTCCACCTCTCCGTCCCATCTCTTAATCCTTTCTTTCACATGAGGAAAGGAGGCCATCAGTGTTATTATCGTTGCACCTCTCGCTGTGCATCCAAGAAGCTCTAACTCCTTGTTCCTGTATTTCTCGGATCTTCTCAGAACGATCTTTGCCCAGTCTTCTCTCATACCCAGGACGCCAATTGGTCCACTCGCTGCCATGCTCTTGTGCCCGCTACCAACCACGAAGTCCGCATTAATCTTTCTCAGACTTACAGGCATCCTTCCTATGGCGTAAGCGGCATTGACGAGTAAAGGTACCCCGTATTCCTCGCATATCTTAGCAATACTCACAACATCGGGTAGATTTCCGTAATTACCGTCAGGATAAGTTATTAGGGCCAGGACAATCTCTCCTTTTTTCTTAGTCTCCTCCAGCGTTTTGGCAAAATTCTCGGGAGTTATTCTGTACTCGGGATAGTCTGTTTTAGGAACCAGAGCGATGTTCAACCCGGCCCTCTCAGCAGCAACGTAGCTTGAGTAGTGTGCATTCTCATCCATTACAATCCATCCATCCTTCCTCGCCAGAGAGTGCATGACCGCAAACTTCGCTTCCCTGGCACCGTTCGTAACTCTCGCCACATCGCAGTCCAAAAACTCGGGTAGTTGATGGTGTACGAAGTCAAATATGGGTGGAGTTTTTATCTCGTCAAGCCTGCCGGTTGTGCAGAAGTCACAGACGCTGTAACCGTCTCCCCATTCAGCCAAAGCCTTTCTTGCCTCTTCGGTGAGTTTCCCTCCTGTCTGCAGGGGATCGATGTTTATGAAATCTTTGGTGTCCCTCTTGAACATACACCACAAAACTGCCTGGAAGTTAATAAAGTTTTAGCAGGTAAGATGAACAGCAAGCAGAACTCTTTTACCGCTCCTCAGCAACTTGTTGTAGAGTTCAACCGCTTTCCCACTTTCAGATATAACGACCTCTGCGCCCAAATCCCTCAGTGCCTCAACAACATGCCTGTCAACTTTAACCCTCCCGTTCGCACCCGTTCCGAAAATAACGATTTCAGGCTCAGCTTTGATGATATCTTCAATATCCTCCAGAACAACTCTGTGTCCCTCTTTTCTCCACCAGTCTGGTTTAATGAAGTTTGCACCGACAATAACATCATTTGTGTAGTCCTTTCCTCCAATTCTGATTCTGCCAAATGAATAAGCTTCAACTTCCATAAAGATAGTCTCGACCGGACATTAATTTACTTTTTTCCACAATAAAAAAAGTTACATAATCTCCTTCTCCACATCATGGACACAACAATGGCAAAAGAGGCTGCTGTTAATCCGCCTGCTGTAAACTCTGGGATCGGTTCTGCACTTCTTCAATTAATTACCGCCCTGCCAAAACCAACCCCAAATTCGGCATTCGAACCCAGTTCCCACCGGACACGACGATGTTGAAGTTCATAACGGTTGAATCGTACTCTATTGACGGGCTGTTTTCAGGGTTTACGGTACGAGGAGAGTTCAACAGTTTCCGTGTTTCTGTAACACCCGGAAGTCTCTGGGCAGGGATGAGAAATTCAGCACAACTGGTGGAATGGTCGGTTGCCAGAGTACCTGAGGCCTGAGGAAAGGTAATCAATTGCAACAATAGTTCCTTACACCTTGAGTCTGATTGTTGTGTACGGTTATCCTGAATCCGGCCATATCACCAACATCCACATTCAGATCGCTCACCCACTACTATTGCCATAATAACCTGCTCTTGGCGGCTATAACTTCGAGTATGATCTTCGCAGCAAGAGTCTGCGTAACCCCGCTTTGGTCGGGCACCACCTCCACAATATCAAAGGCCACAACTTTTTCTGCCACACCCTCAAAAAACCTTATGAAGTCAATTGGGGCAATTCCAAACGGTTCTGGGGTTGAAACACCCGGGGCGTATGAGGGGTCAAAAACATCAACATCAAGAGAAAGATAGATCCTGTCGTATCTTTCAACCATCCTAACTGCCTCTTTAACGTCAAAATCCCAGGAATGTAACCATTTTATCCCGTTACTCCTTGCAAACTCCTTCTCCGCCTTTGTTCCACTCCTAACACCAAAAATTACCGCATCCATCCCTTCCTCAAAAATTCTCCTGACGGTGCAGGCGTGATTGTAGCGAGAACCATCAAATTCATCCCTCAGATCGAAGTGTGCATCGAAGGCAACGTAAAGACAGTTCCTGAACTTACCAGTCGCTGCAAAGCTCACAGTGTGCTCTCCACCAATAGCAACTGGAAATCCTCCTACATTGTTCAAAAATTCTTCAGTTCTGTGAATTATCTCCTCAAAACTTCCGTCACAGTTGATATTTCCTGCATCACAAATCTTAACTAACTCCAATTCCACATCAAAAAGATTGGAATAGGATTCGAGATTCCAGCTCGCCTCCCGTATCGCATTGGGAGCAAACCTCGATCCGGGCCTGAAAGACTGAGATGCATCAAATGGAATTCCATAAATAATGTATTCAGCATTTTCAAAATTTGAATTTGAGATTGAGAAATATGAGTCTATGTGCATTATGCCATTCTTTCAATTTTTCTTTTGCCGAGAGATTCCAGGTACATCACGTCTTTTCCCGGCTCTATTCTGTCCTTGAGTTCATCGGGAATCTCAAGCTCAAAGGTCTCGTACGTTTCAAGATCCATGAGCTGCGCAACATCGCCTGTTATGCTGATCACCTGTGCCCTTTTCCTTTCCACAATAGGGACGTAAATCTTTGCGGTCACCGGTTGCACTATGCTCCTCTTCTGAGAATCAAAAATCCCTATGGCATCAATTCTTGCCTTCGCAGCACCGTGCTTTCCGGGTTTGCTCACCGAAATGCTGAGAATTTCGCATGGTTCATCGTCAATAACAACATATCCTCCCTCTCTAAGCTGTCTGACCTCAACCTGCTGCCTCATACTCAACCCCCCTGCAGCCTTCTTTTGCGTAAATTTAAATCTTTCTGATATCAATTTTTAGTCTGGTATTTCGGTTCATCTCGGAGGGCAGGCATCTTTATATACATACCAAAAATAGTAACTTCATGTCCCTCAGAAAGGTCAGACGGATATTCTTGTTCTACTCAATGATCCTTTCAGGCATGTTCACGATTTTTACTGGATTTGTTCTTTACTTCTGGCCAAGAGGGCCAAGATCGGGCCAGCTTATTTTCCTTGGATTCCAGAAGCAGTTCTGGCAGGATGTACATACATACGTCGCCCTAGCCGGCGTGATTCTCATAACCCTCCATATTCTGGAGAACAGGAATTGTGTTAAGATGTACGTTAGGGAGACTCTTAAAGGCTAACCATCTCAATTGCGTGTTCCACAGCTTTTTCCACACTCTTCCCGGGCTTAATCGTCATCACAGGTATGTCTACAAGCTTTTCTGCAAGACTGCTGAGGATGGGGGCACAGACAATCGCCCTTGCCCCATCTTTTTCGGCCCTCACAATCGCAACAATCGCATCCTCCAGCGTTGAGGTGGGGTAGACTCTAACCCTCTCATCAACTCTCACGTCCTCAAGTACATACCTGGCGGCGATTAAAGCTATAAAGTCCCTTCTGTCATACAGGGCCGAAAAAATCTTCGCCAGTGTGTCATATCTTGGCTTGTAGCCATTGAGTATCTTGTAGAGTGTTGATTTGGGCAATCCAGCCTTTTTTGAGAACTCGGCTGGAGTTATCCCTTTCTCTGCAAGCAATTTTCTCAGGCAATCTCCAAAATTCTCCCCCCTCGCTATGCATTCTGCCAATCTTGCGCTCATAACCACAATAGAACATTAGAAAATAAAATTTTTCTCTTTTGGTTAGTTTTAAATTCTGATCAGAAAGGTTATTAACAAATGCCGGTTACCTGGGCATATGAGACGTATTGCAGCGCTGGCCCTGCTCGTTGGGCTGCTAATCGCCGGATGCCAGCAACCAGAGGTAACTAAGCATGAACAGGGGAAGATAAAGGTTGTAACGATGTCCCCCAGAGATATGGTTGAGCAATTGAAGCTTGGCCAGATTGACGCATTTGTTGCATGGGAACCCTTTGTTAGCGAAGCTGTAATTCATGGTTACGGAAAAATCATCGCCACCTCGAAGGATATCTGGCCGAATCACCCATGTTGCGTGGTTGCAGCAGCAAAAAACACGGACAGAAAAGTACTGATAGCGCTGGTGTGGGCACATGTAAAGGCAACGAGATTTATAAATTCGGAAGAGAACAGGGAAAAGGTTCTTGAGTACGCTTCTCAATTCACCGGGAAGAGCAAAGAAGTGGTTGAGGAGGCTATGAAAAGGATAAAATTCGTAGAATTTCCGGACAAGGATGAGTTTGTGAAGTACTATGAGGGGCTCAGGAATGGTGGGTATCTTACAAAAACGCCCGAAGAGCTGGGGTACAGAAGTGAGAAGGAATTTTTATCTGATTTTCTGTATGAGGATATTTACAACTACGTTGTTTCCAAGCTGAAGGAGAATGAAAGCTGGGTACCCGAAAAGGTTAACAGGAAGGTGAGGATCGGGTACCTTACTGCTGATCTTCATCAGCTTGCCTTCTATGTTGCCTTGAAAGAGGGTTACTACGATAAGGTTGGTTTGAAGGTTGAGGCAAAGGAATTTGCAAACGGAGTACAGGAGATGGAGGGTTTTAAGAACGGTGAAATAGATGCGGGTTATCTTGGCGGCGCTCCCGCAACACTTAAGAGGGTCAACGATAACATTAGGATAAGCGTGATAGCTGGAGCCAATGCAGAGGGTTCAGCGATAGTTGCCAGAGATGCAAACAGCATTCAGGATTTAGCCGGTAAAAAAGTTGCTATTCCTGGATTTGGAACTGTACAGGACTTTTTGCTTAGAATAGCAGCCGAAAAAGCAGGACTGGGAATAACAACATGAGACTTAAAAGTGCTGCCCTGCTCATTCTGATCTGGTACGGAATTTCATTGTTTACCGAGCTACCGTATCCACATGATGTAGCGGAAACGTTCTTTTATCTTCTGATCCATCCAGAACCTGTTCTCGGAAAAACGCTGATTGAGCATGCTTTTGCGAGTCTTTTGAGGGTTGTCCTTGCCTCGAGCATCGCATTCAGCATCGCAGTTCCTCTGGGAATAATCACTGGATGGAACAGGAATGCTGGAGAATTGCTGATTCCGGCAATTGAGGCTCTTCGTCCCATACCCCCTCTCGCATGGATTCCACTGGCATACATAATTTTCTCTCCGTTCCCGAATACGGTTCAGGTGGCCCAAATTTTCATAGTCTTTGTGGGTGCCTTTTTCCCATGCCTAATTTCGGTTCTGGATTACGCCAGAAACACTCCAGAGGAGCTTCTGGAAATGGCTAAGGCTTTTGGGGCTGACAACAGATTGATCCTGAGAGAGATAGTTATTCCACACTCCCTGCAGGGTATTATGACGGGCATCAGGATTGGAATGGGGGTTGGATGGATGAGCATAATCGCTGCGGAGATGATCGCCACATCCGGGGAGGGGCTTGGATACTTTATACTGATAATGTATCAGGTTGGGGGAAGGACTGCGGAAATCGTTGCCGGAATGGCGATGATAGGCATAATAGGATATCTTATGAACTGGATTCTTGTGAAAACTGAAAGGGTAGTGATGCCATGGCGCTGATCGTTGAGGGTTTGAAAAAATCGTTCGGAAGTCTCAAAGTTCTCAATGGTGTCAGTTTTTTGGTTGAAGAAGGAGAGTTTATCTGTCTTTTGGGCGAAAGCGGTTGTGGAAAGACCACAATTCTGAAAATTATCGCCGGACTGGAGGAGGCCGATGAGGGAAACATAATTTTTGAAGGTGGAAGTAGAATCGGATTCGTCTTCCAGGACGACAGACTTTTACCTTGGAGAACTGTATACGGAAACATTCTATTTGCGTTGAAGGCCGCTGGAACTGGAGGCAGCGTTGAAGACATAATCAACCTTGTTGGTCTCAGAGGATTCGAGAATTATTATCCAAAGCAACTCAGCGGTGGAATGAAGCAGAAAGTTGGAATAGCAAGAGCTCTCGCTGTAAATCCAGATGTGCTGTTGATGGATGAGCCATTTGCCAGCCTTGATGCAAGAACGAGAGAAAGAATGCAGGAGGAACTTTTGAAAATTGTGAGCGGGAAAAGTGTAATTTTTGTCACGCACAGCATTGATGAGGCCATTTATCTGGCAGACAAAATTGTCGTACTGTCTCCACGCCCTTCCAGAGTTGTCAGAACAATTGAAATAGAAATGTCAAAACCCAGAGACAGAAACTCGGAGGAATTTGTTGAACTGAGGAGAGAAATTTACGAAATTTTAAAGAGTTGAAGAAAAAACATGGTTTATGAAAAAAATCATTCCATTGGCAATTCTCATTCTACTGGTCGCTTCAGCTCAGAACACATATTTGATGATTTCTGGAAATAAAGGTGAATGCTTCGTTTCCGTTGCAGAAGGTGATACGTTCACGGTGTCTTTTATCCATTCTGTAGAGCTTTCGAAAGAGATCGATTTTTTCAAAATTGTGAGCGGATCCATAAAGCTGGAGAAAACTCTTGTCAAATCTTCAGGATGGGGGTTACCAAGTACCGAGAAAAACTTTTCAATAGCAAGTTATAAGGGGGAGGAATGGTTTGAGTATAAAATAGAAAGGGACATCGGTACTTTGAAAATATCCACAAGCCCTGTTAACGATTACCGGCTTGAAATTGGCGCTTTGAACATTTCACTTGGAGGGTTTGGTAGAGATATCGAAGTGAAAATCGTGAGGCTGAATCCTGCCATGGCCATGTTAGGGAGGTGCTGGAATGAATGAGGTTGACGTGACCGAGCTTGAGAAAAAATTTTTACACGAGAGAGAACTCAGGGGAAAGTACGCTATCGTTGTATCGGTGATAGCAATCGTTTTCTCAACATTTCACGTTATTAACGGCTCCTTTACTGGTTTGCTGCAGCATGACGTTGTGAAATCGATTCATCTGGCATTTGCAATTGCACTCTCATTTCTCGTCTTTCCAAAAACAAAGAAGAAGGTTGAGAAGAGAATTCCCGTATACGATTTTATACTTGCTGCGGTAGGGTTTTATGTGGCATTCTACCTGGCAATGAACTATACGGAGATACTTTACAGAGCTGCTGTTGGCTTCACACCTTACGACTTTTTTATCGCATTTCTTGCCGTAATTTTTGTTCTCGAGTCGACGAGAAGGGTTGTGAATCCCGCCCTTGTTGCGGTTGCAATTGCTTTCATACTCTACGCCAAATTCGGCTCCGGCCTTCCGGGGGCACTTTCACACCCGAATTATGACTGGAAACAGATACTCGAACACCTGTATTTCACAAAAGAGGGGATTTTTGGAACTCCTATTGCCGTTTCGTCAAGTTTCGTCGTTCTGTTTATAATATTTGGCGCATTTCTGGAGAAATCCGGGGCGGGAAAATTCTTCATTGATCTCGCCTACTCACTCACCGGATGGATGGTTGGTGGGCCAGCTAAAGCTGCAGTTTTGTCCTCAGCCCTCATGGGAACGATATCGGGGAGTTCTGTTGCGAACACCGTTACAACAGGGGCATTCACAATTCCACTGATGAAGAGGGTCGGATACAAGCCAGAATTTGCCGGAGCTGTGGAGCCAGCAGCATCAACCGGCGGACAGATAATGCCTCCAATAATGGGTGCTGCCGCATTCATAATGGCTGAATTCGTGGGAATGCCATACATCAGCATTGTTTACGCAGCAATAATCCCCGCTTTTCTCTACTTCTTCGGCGTTTTCTCTGCAGTTGATCTCGAAGCGAGGAAGGAGAATCTGAGAGGGATAAGGAGGGAGGAGTTGCCATCTCCTTTTCGCGTTCTCAAAGAGGGATGGTACTACCTGGTACCTCTTTTCGTTATAATTTACCTGCTTGTTAAAGGTTACACCCCAATTCTCGCTGCAGTTTTCTCGATCTACACGGTTGTAGCGATAATGGTTCTCGAACCCCTCATCAAGAATGTGAGGAGTGAAGAAAAAATCCCATTTAAAGTTGTGATAAGGGGTATTGCACTGAACATCCTGGCGGCACTTGAACACGGAGGGAGAAGTGCTGTTGCTGTCGCAATGGCATGCGCTTCCGCCGGCATCATTGTGGGAATTGTGACACTGACGGGACTGGGATTCAAAATTGCGGCATCTGCCATAGCAATTTCTCACGGATATTTACTCATCATTCTGGTTTTAACCATGCTTGTTTCTCTTGTTCTCGGAATGGGTGTTCCGACCACTGCCAACTACATAATAACAAGCACAATTGCTGCCCCGGCGATAATCACGTTCATGGCGCAGGGATACGGCATGTCTGTCAGGGACTTTTTAAGTGCCTACCCTGAACTCGTTTTGCCGGCACACATGTTTGTGTTCTACTTTGGCGTTGCCGCTGATTTAACACCTCCGGTCGCCCTCGCAGCCTATGCTGGTTCAGCCATAGCCGGCAGCGATCCGTGGAAAACCGGTATTAATGCTGTCAAAATTGGTATCGGAAAGTATCTTGTGCCGTATCTATTCATTTTTTCACCGGTTCTTCTTTTAATCGGTATCAGGACGTTTGATGATGTCGTTTACCTCCTAACCCTTCTGGCATCCATAATGCTGGGGATCACAGCAGTCAATGCCGGAACAATTGGAAATCTGATCAAACCACTATCAAAGCCCCTGAGACTTGTTGCCCTGATTTCTGGCTTGCTACTTCTAGCTCCAAACTATATGATAAAAATTGCTGGCCTTGCCATTTTTATGGGAATAATTATAAATCAGAAATACAGTGTATATAATGGGTGATATGATGAAAAAAATTTGGCCGATCTTGCTGCTTCTTTTTGGAGCTATTTTTCTACTTGGCTGCACCCAGGAGGGGAAACCTGCAGCGCCCACAGCCACAACCGCTGCTGAGGTAAGAGAGGTAACAATTTTGACCGGGGGCTCGGCAGGAACCTACTATCCAATTGGAGGTGCGATGGCACAGGTAATAACGGAGTACGCCCCCGGAATAAAAGCGACGGCGGTAACAAGCGGCGCCTCCGTCGTCAATGCCAGAAAAGTGGGCACACTTGAAGCAGAATTTGGTCTGATGCAGAACGATGTAGCATATTATGCCTACAACGGAATTGAGATGTTCAAGGACGCAAAGCAGGACAGGTTAAGGGGTGTCGCAACCCTGTATCCCGAAATAATCCAGATTGTTACGCTCAGGGAAAATAACATCAAGACCGTCTACGATCTGAAAGGGAAGAAGGTGGCAGTTGGAGCTCCGGGTTCAGGAACTGCTGTTGATGCATTGCAAATTCTGAAGGCTGCAGGAATCGACGAATCCAACGCGGAAATAAGATATCTTAATTTCAAGGAGGTTTCAGATGCTCTCAAAGACAGAACTATCGATGCAGGCTTCATCGTTGCTGGAATACCTACGGCTGCTGTGAGTGATATCGCAGCAGTGAGAGATGTCACAATAGTTGAAGTCCCTGATGAGATATACCAGAAACTCAAGCAGGACTATCCCTTCTACACCCAGGTGACGATTCCGGCAGGCACGTACAAGGGCCTGGATGGAGACGTTAAAACCGTAGCTGTTCTTGCAATGCTAGCCACCAATGCTGACCTTCCTGAAGACTTGGTTTACGAGGTGACAAAATCCATATTTGAGCATAGAGACGTGCTTGAAGCTGCCCACAAAAGAGCTGCTGATATAACACTTGAAACTGCGCTGGAGGGCATGTCCATTCCACTACATCCCGGAGCTGAGAAATACTACAAAGAGAAGGGTTTACTCCAGTAATTTTTACATTTTTGGCCTGAATGGAATTATATCGGCCATTGTAATCAAACCCGGTTTTGACCCGACAGCAAATTCTGTAAGATTGACGATCACGGAAGCAGTACCAAGATCTCCTTTTGTTCCGGTGCTTCTCCATTTTACCGGGTTATCCCCCTCAATCACGATCTCTTCGTACTCCTCTGCACCGACGTAAGAGTGAAATTCGACCCTTATCTTTTCCACACCGCCCTTTACTGCAGATCCAAATCCCCTCATGCCGACAACAGTATCGTTTTTTACAACAAATTCCTGCCCCTCTTTCACGTCGTCAGGCACAAAACCCATGGATTTTGCAATGAGGAGTACGGACTCAGCGTATCCGACATGCCCTGTAATTTCCCCGTTTCTGAGCTTTTTCTCTGCATCCTCTAAACTCAGACCAATTCCAATTTTCCTCTGGAATGATTCTCTTCTCTTCATCGCATCAATGCTTCTGACGGCCATAACTCGGCCAACTTCAGTGGACGTTGCGGAGAGGGTTACGATCAGGGAGTCCAGAAGAAACCCGGGGTTAATCCCGGAACCAAGAATGGTTTTTCCACATTCCATCGCCAGTACATCAAGCTTCTCGGAAAGTGCGGGATAGCGATAGTAGGGAAAGCTCAGAGTTTCACAAGTGCTGATCACGTTAAACCCCTTTTCAAGGCACTCCTTAATCTGGAGATAAATTTCATCAAGATAAGAGCCTGTGCAGAGAAAGGCAACGTCACCCTCAAATTCGAGCTCAGTTTTTATAATACCCTCAGATTTTATGCCAAAATCTTTCAGACGTTTCCCAACAAGCTGCGGGTCGACATCTACCGCTCCGACAACATTATAACCTTTTTTAACGCAGCATTCTGCAATGAGTCTTCCGATTGGGCCAAATCCATAGATAACAACGTCCATAAAAAAAATTGAAAGAAGGGTTATTAACTTTACTTAAACTTTTTAATCCACATGAAGTTTTGGTTTCATGCTTCCCGCTAAATACTCACCAAAAGATGTGGAATCTGAAATTTTCAGATTCTGGGAGGATAATGCCATATACAAAAAGGTAAAAGAGAGAGGAGAGAGAAAATTTTACTTTGTTGATGGGCCTCCTTACACCACAGGCAGAATTCATCTTGGAACGGCCTGGAATAAAGTACTGAAGGACACGATTCTGAGATACAAAAGGATGAAGGGCTTTGCCCCAACAGACACACCGGGCTGGGATATGCACGGACTGCCTATCGAAGTTAAAGTCGAACAGGAGCTCGGGTTCAGGACGAAAAGAGACATAGAAAGCTTTGGGATCGACAGATTCATCAAGAAGTGTATGGACTATGCTTTGAAAAACAAGGATGCCATGACCGAGCAATTCAAAAATCTGGCCGTCTGGATGGACTGGGAAAATCCGTACATGACGATCAAGGCGGAGTACATGAATGCAGCGTGGTTTGCGATTAAAAGAGCCTACGAGAGAGGGCTGCTTGAAAGGAAGAAAATGGTCGTCAACTGGTGCTACCGCTGTGAGACCGCTTTGGCGGATGCTGAAGTTGAGTATTGGGATGAGGAGGATCCATCAATATACGTCAAATTCCCGGTTAAGGGTGAAAGGGATACCTACATAGTAATCTGGACCACAACGCCATGGACATTACCAGCAAACATGGCCGTGGCAGTCCACCCATCCCTCGAGTATGCGAAGGTTAAGGCGGTGAGAAACGGAAAAGTCGAATACCTAATTCTGGCAAAGGAGCTTGCGGATAGCATCCTCGGTAAGGGGGACTACGATAGATGGGAGATTGTGGAAACATATTTAGGAGAAGACCTTGAAGGTCTGGAATATGAGCATCCGCTTGCAGATGAGGTTCCGGTGCAGAGGAGCTGGAGCCATCAGGTCTATCAGGCTGAATTCGTCACAGCAGAAAACACTGGCTGTGTCCACATCGCACCCGGACACGGTGTTGAGGACTACGAGCTTGGAGTGGAAAAGGGGCTGGAAATTTTCAATCCTGTAGATGACAGGGGAATGTATACGGAGAAAGCCGGAAAATATGCTGGAAAGCACGTTAAAGAGGCCAACGATGACATCATAGATGACCTCTACAGAAAAGATCTGCTCCTTGCCGAGGAAAAGATCGTCCACAGATACGGGCATTGCTGGCGCTGCAAGACGCCGATAATCTACAGGGCGACGGAACAGTGGTTTATAAAGATTTCAGAGCTCAAAGAGGAAATGATGCGCGAAATTGATAAGGTTAAGTGGATTCCGGAATGGGCGGGAAGTGCAAGGTTCAAGGACTGGGTGAGCAACGCCAAGGACTGGTGTATCAGCAGACAGAGGTACTGGGGAATTCCGATTCCAGTGTGGATCTGCGAAAACTGCGGGGAAATGAAGGTTATCGGAAGCATTGAGGAAGTGCCATGGGAGAACGATCTGGATCTGCACAGGCCAAAAATTGACCACGTGACCTTTAAATGCAATTGTGGAGGAGAGATGAGAAGGGTTCCAGACGTTTTCGATGTATGGTTTGACAGTGGAGTTGCAAGCTGGGGTAGCATCGCCTATCCGCTAAAAAAAGATGAGTTTGAAGATTTGTGGCCAGCAGATTTCATAACTGAAGGGCATGACCAAACGAGAGGATGGTTCTACTCACAGCTTGGTAGCTCAGTGGTTTGCTTCGACAGAGCACCTTACAGAGCAGTTCTGATGCACGGTTTCACCCTTGACGATCAGGGGAGGAAAATGAGCAAAAGCCTCGGCAATGTGGTTGAGCCCGAGGAAGTTGTTGAGCAAATCGGGGTTGACGGGTTCAGGCTTTACGTCCTCTACTCAGCCCCATGGGAGGACCTGAAATTTAGCTGGGAGGAGGCGAGGAATATAAACAGGATGCTGAACGTTGTGTGGAATGCCATAAGGTTCGCCTATACCTACATGAACCTCGACGGCTACAGGTTTAACAACGAGCAGGGAGAGCTGAAGATTGAAGACAGGTGGATTCTATCGAGACTGGAAAGCTTCTGCAGGGACGCAAATGAGGCCATGGAGGAGTACCACATACACAGAGTTGTGAGAGCATTCTTTGATTTCTTTGTTGAGGACTTCAGCAGATGGTACATCCAGCTCATCAGACCGAGAGTTTGGGAAGAAAGGGATTCACCGTCAAAGATTGCCGCATATTACACGATGTTCAGGGTAATAGACAGGTCCCTCAGAATTATTGCCCCATTTGCACCCATGCTGGCGGAATGGTTCTACCAGCACGTCATCAAGAACTTCAGGGATGGAGAGGAATCGATCTTTCTCGAAAGATATCCTGAAGTTGAGGCAGAGCTGATAGACACAGAACTGGAAGCTGCCATGAAGGTTGCAAAGGATGTTGTTGAAGCGGCAAGTAACGCAAGGAACAAGGCAAAGAGAAAGCTCAGATGGCCTCTAAGAGAGATTGTCGTAGAGACGGACAGCGAGAAAGTTAAGAAGGCGATTGAAATGCTGAGGGATATCCTACTAAGCCAGTGCAACGTGAAGGATGTTAGAGTCGTGGAGGAGTTTGAGAAAGAAATCGAGATCAAGCCAAACTACAGATACATTGGACCACTGCTTAAAGATAAGGCCGGAGAATTTGCGAGGTACGTTGCATCTCTTAAGGAAGTTCCGGAGAAAATCGTGTTTGAAGGTGAGGAAATCGACGCAAAGGAGGCAATAGTTGTAGAATACAGACTTCCTGAGGGATATGAATATGCAGAGTTCCCGGGTGGAATTGTTTACATTTACAAGGAGCTTGATGATGAGCTGATGAAAGAAGCATACGCCAGAGAGCTTGTGAGGAGAATACAGGAAATGCGGAAGGAGCTCGACCTTGATGTGGAGGAGTTTATTGAGACAGGTGTGGAAATGGACAGAGAGCTCGTAAGGGGCTTCGAAGAGTACATAAAGAGAGAAACAAGGTCTGAGAGACTCGAGTTCGGCAAGGCTGAAGGATACGTCAGGGAATGGGATATAGAGGGGCATAAAGTCATAATCGGTATAAGGAGGCTGCAGTGAGATAATTTTAAATATTTTAAATATATCTTATAATGAACAGAAAAACTGACCAACCTGAATCATAGTGGAAGACTACGTTCTGAGGAAAATCTTACTTCTCTGGGGATTTCGGGAGCATTCAGGCCTTCTTCATCACCCTGACGAACTTTCTGTACCACTCGAACTCCCTTGGCGTAACAAGGTGTATCTCGAAGGGTGCGAAGACGTCTATCTCCTTCATCACTGCACCCCTTATCCTCGCCCGCTCATGCTGGCTTGCAGGCATGTTTTCAGAAACGATGAGTATGTCTATATCACTTGCCGGAGTGTGGCGATGATCAACAACAGAGCCGAACACGTAAACTTCAGCGTCGCCAAGCAGAGTTTTAACCTTATCTTTTATCAGTCTGGCGTAATGCATGTAGTTCTCGAAGTACTTTTTTCCTCCTCCGCCACTTCTCTAACAGCATCCATCAGCTTCATAGTCCATCAACAAGCGACCTTATTCGCTTTGCTAGGTTCAGCATGTTCTCAACTTCCCTCCCTTATTTCGTCGACTTTATCCGCAACCTTCCCTATCTCCTTCAGCAGCCTTTCTATCGAATGCGTTTTCGGATAATCTCCGGCGAGAAGAAAGAGTTTGTTTCTGAGGTACAGCTCGACAGATTGCTGGATGTTGAAGGCTGCGAGGTCGAGAACACCTTTCGATAGCAGATATTCTCCATTCTCCAGCTCAACCCTCTCTTTGAGTATTTCCACCTCTTCGAAGCTCATTATGTTCAACTTTTTCAGAAGTACAGTTAGCGTTTTTGGCGATTTGCTGCAAGTTTCTTCGTTTGATGTGCTATTTATATATTAAACTTTTAAAAATATAAACCATAGGTAGCAAAAAACTTAAGTTACGTTATGGCAAGTCAATGACGGCGGTGGTATGGCAGGATGGAGAAAACTTGTAAGCTTGCTGCTAGTGCTGGTGATGGTTGGAAACATGATGCCGGTGATGGCCTATTAGATAAACGATGGGAAGAAAATAAAAATCCAGAGTGCGGCAAATGAATTGGTATCCAAGGAGAACAGTGTGTTGAGTAAAATAAAAATCAAAAAAGTATCCCTACACAGCAGGCCAGAAAACTGGCGATTATCCTGCATGAAAAATCGAAAAAGGCCATTCATGAATCGGTAAGAAGATTAGGGAGCCGACATGGTATGGATCCCAGTACGACTTGTCGCTGAATAAAGTTGAAGCTGCAACGCTCCTAGGACCAGGCGGTTATGGTAGCGCGTCAGCCTGGGGATGGGTAGGCAAATCGTTCTATGTGAGTGGAATCGGTACAAAGCCTGCAAATATAATCATGAGAGGCCATATCTACGGACTCACGAGTGCTGTTGCTGGGGGCAATAGCAATGTCGAGATAAACTTGGTTGTCTACGATGCTACGGCAGATGCAAGATATTCGACTACCATATATCAGAAATCCGAAGGAGGAATTGGCTGGACAGGGGTTGACAGAGATTTCAGCAGCGGAATTTCTGTCAATTTACAGGGCGGCCACACCTACATAGTGTACATTGAGGTTATAACGAGCGGAGCAGTTTACGGTGCTGGAGAAGCTGGATCGGATTTTGGAAGATTGACGGTGACTATCTGGGTGAGGGGGCGTGGTTCTACAGCATTACGATTGATTTTTAAATTTTTATCGAGGTGAAACCTTATGTCTGAGAACATCAGGGCAATAGAAATAGTCGGAAAGGTTTTGATTCTCGTACCCACATTCATCGCACTCATACTGCTCATCTATGCGAATATAACCGGTAAAAGCGTTAGTGCTGGTGGTTCGGGATTCTGCATTGGCACGATCATAGTATGCGGACTGGTGTTGGTCGTTTACGCTGCTGTGAAAGAGTTTCATGAAAATGCAAAGGGCAGATAAAGTGTGAAATCAAATAAGCTCCTTTTCTCTCAACCATTTAAAAACCTCTTCGAAGAACTCCGAAATTGAAACTTCCTTGCTACCATTCTCCCCAAAATCGTGTTCGTCGGGATTTTCGAACGGATGCTTGTCCATTCCCCTCCGACGCAATCTCTTCCGAACAGCCTTCTGTTCCATCCTATCAAAACGTAGTTCTTGGTGCCACTTTCCCTGTTGTAGTACAACTGAATGTAGGTGTTTTCGGTTACTGGAATCCTAACTTTAACGGCATTCTTAGTCCTTGCGAGCACTTCAACTTTGAGGGAATACAGACCTGCAACTTTTTTAACATCCTCGATAAACTCATCTAAGTTCATAACAGCCTTTCAAGCTTCTCTATCTTTTCTTTAATAGTTTTTATGCCGTCCACAGCCAGTTCCCAGTCGCAGTAGTCACTTTCAACTTCAAATGAGAAGTTCTTTTCCTTAACGATGTTCTTTGCTTTAAACTCTTCGAGGCTCATTCCGTACTTTCTCCTCATACTGCTGTCTATCAAGATGAACTCGTTTAGCTTTCTTCTGAGCTCGTTAATCAGAGCTTTTACGAGGATCCTGTCTATGGGTTCCTCTATGATGCTTTCTATTTCTTTAATTATTGTTGAAGCCATAGTTCCACTTCATCTTTGGGATATTAATATCTTTAGCAATCTCATAACAGCAAAGATTCCTTGGAACCGTTGAAGCGATACACGGAGAAATTCATGGCGGATCAAATGGGGTCAGTTGACCTTCGTCAGATCACCGTACCTTGCCTACTAATATCAAGTTTTAATTTGGCTGGGTTATGGTTTGATTATTGTCAATTATACTTACCTTCTGAATATATAGATATATGATAGCAAAAAGTTTAAGTTACGCTATGTCGATGCAAAGATGGTGCTTGGAATGCGGTGGGAGAGAAGATTTGTGGCCTTGCTGATGGTTTTTGTGTTGTTGGTAATTTGCCAGCAATGGTAGTAGAAACCAAACTACATCTTTTAGGAGGGTGGCTAAGTGCTTAGAAGGATAGTCTCCGAAGAAGCACCAATCATGGTCCTCTCTTTTTTGAACTTTTACGTAGCCCTTGCCATATCAATTGTCATACCGATATACGAAATTACCAAGGAAAAACAAAAACCTTTAGCTTTGCTGAAGATACCTGTTTTGATTTCGCTTTCCATCGTAGCAGCCCATGCGTACGGCAAAATAAACTTTCTTGAGCTCTCCACCCGCGATCTTGTAGGAGCACTGATAATCATTTTCTGGATACATCTTTACCTGATCCAGAGGTTGCGAAAGACGAATTGGGAAAGCGTTTTATAGTTCAACACACAATCTAACCAACATTTAGAATAATTCGAGAATACTATCGTTAACTTTCAGAAATATAAATCATAGATAGCAAAAGACTTAAGTTACGTTATGGCAAATTAATGACTGTGTAGCATAGCAAGGTGGATGAGGGAAGAGGTTTGTAAGTTTGCTGGTATTGATGACAGTTAGTAGTGCTGCAGGGAGGCTGTCGGAACGTAAACTGGAACACGTGGGTTGACCAAAAGGCACAAGACTTATTTGGTGATGGATTGAGAGTGAGAGTGATAAACAACCACTCTGTAGATGTATTGACTCCAAATTGGTGAGGTGTGATATGCTTAAAAATAGAGTTGGATTATATTTTGTATTTTTCATTTTAATCTTCATACTCTGGGCATCTTTTACTTTCACACGGCAGGATTTCAGCACTGCCAAACCTCTGCAAGTCGAATTCCTCGTGAAACCAGAAAACCAGACGCAAACAGTTGCAAACCACACATGTATTTTTCCCGGTTTCGGGGAAAGAAACGCTCGTGTTTTCTCCATAGGGCAGAATGGTCTTAACATTTCATTAAACAAATCTGCCTGCGTAGATTTTTCCCTAAATCCCAGAGAGTACCACACCAACAACAGAATTTGTGAGTATGACGGTTCAGTAAAACTATACGCCTATCTCGCTCCCAGACCGAGCAAATCTCTGATTAATCACTGGAGTCTTCTTTCTTCAAAACTTAAAC
The DNA here is from genome assembly GCF_016757965.1 of Archaeoglobus neptunius. Classification (NCBI taxonomy): domain Archaea; kingdom Methanobacteriati; phylum Methanobacteriota; class Archaeoglobi; order Archaeoglobales; family Archaeoglobaceae; genus Archaeoglobus; species Archaeoglobus neptunius. Next base: position 41,458 of record NZ_JAEKIW010000003.1, read on the forward strand.
TATGCATCGGAAAGTCGAAATCGATTCCCCTTAACGGGACAATTAACGTCACAGCATGCATAAAAGGACTCGAAAAAGGAGAATACTACGTTTACATAATAGCGTTTAGTCAGCAGGGATGGAAAAGCTGGGATTGGCTTAAACTGCGGGTTGGATAAAAAAATTCGGGTTGTGTTTTTGCGGCGTTTCATCTTATTATGCGTATTAACAGTTAAGCAGGGGCCCACAGAAACATTTCAAAAGGTTACGGGAGCGGGGCGCTGGATATGGATTCGGGAGAATTGAGGAGCAAAAGTTTTTTAATACTGATCACTTTATCGAACACATGTTCGTCGAACAAATGTTCGATATTGAAGGACTTAAAAAGCAGAAAAATGCCGTAATTTTGTCCCACAACTATCAGATTCTCCCGATTCAGACAATTGCAGATAGCGTGGGGGATAGTTTGGAGCTTTCAATGGCTGCAAGGGATGTGGAAGCTGATATTATCGTCTTTTGTGGGGTTGACTTCATGGCAGAGACGGCAGCGATACTCAATCCCAACAAAAAGGTGCTTGTACCATCTACTGAAGCAAGATGCCCGATGGCAGCACAGCTTAATGCAGATATGGTCAGGAAAGCGAAAGAGAAGTACAACGCTCCTTTTGTTGCCTATGTAAACACCCACGCTTCCGTGAAGGCAGTTGCAGATGTCTGCTGCACCTCTGCAAACGTCGCAAGGGTGGTGGAGAATATCGACAGCGAAACTGTTTTGCTTGGACCTGACGCCAATCTTGCCTGGTATGCCGCAGAGAAAACAGGTAAGGAAGTTATACCGGTTCCTGAATACGGAAACTGCTGCGTTCACCAGTCCTTTACAGTTAAAGACGTTGAAAGGGCCAGGATTGAACATCCAGAAGCTGAAATAATCGTCCATCCAGAATGCAGGCCAGAGGTGCAGAGGTTCGCAGATTTTGTGGGATCCACGAGTCAGATGATACGATACGTTGCGGAAAGCGGAAAGAATGGAATCATTATTGGCACGGAAATCGGACTGATAGAGAGACTGGTTGACGAACATCCCGGAAAGGAAATTTTTCCGCTCAGGACCTCTGTATGCAGTGCCATGAAGAAAAACACCCTTGATGGAGTGGTAAAGGTTCTCAGGGAGGAGAACAATGTGGTTAGGGTCGATGAGAAGATAGCCGTAAGGGCAAGAAAGGCGATTGAGAGGATGTTCGAGCTATGTTAGTGGGTATAATAGGCTTCGGTGCTGTTGGAAAATGGGTTGCAGAATGGATCGAGAGAACTGAGGGATTCGAACTGACCGCCATTTTAGATGCCGTGAAAAAGAGTCACGAGAAGCTGACCACAGACGTTGACGAGTTCTTATCTCGAAAGATGGATGTCGTGGTTGAGGCAGCGTCGCAGGATGCGGTTAAGGTTTACGCAGAAAGGATTATCGAGTCTGGCAGGCACCTGATCGTCCTTAGTGTAGGTGCGTTTGCGGATGCAGAATTTTTCCAGAGGATAAGGGAGGCCTGCATGAAAACAGGAAAAAAGGTGTTCATTGCTTCAGGAGCCATTGCAGGGCTCGATGCAATCTATTCCGCTTCTGAACTTGTGGAGGAAGTTGTGATAACGACGAGGAAGAACTGGAGGCAGTTTGGCCGGAGGGGGGTGGTTTTCGAGGGATATGCATCTGAAGCTGCCACCAGATTTCCAAAAAATCTGAACGTTGCCATTGCTTTGAGCATTGCTGCAGGGATGGAGGCAAGGGTTAGGCTCGTTGGCGATGATGTCGAGGAGAACATCCACGAGATAGTTGCCAGGGGGAGGTTTGGAGAAATAAACATTCGGATAAAAAATCTACCCATGGAAGATAATCCAAAAACCAGTTACCTTGCAGCCCTTTCCGTTACAAGGATTTTGAGAAACTTAAAAGGAGGAGTGGTTGTGTGAGGGAAGTGATAAAGAAGAGATTGCTGAATTTCCTTGAGGAGGACATGCCTCACGGTGACATCACACCGGTTCCATCAAAAAACGTTATTGCGGAGATCATTGTCAGAGAGTCTTGCGTTCTCGCAGGTGTAGATGTGGCCAGGCTACTTTTTGAAATGGTGGGAATTAAGGTGTTAAACAGCAGAAATGATGGAGAATGGGTGAAAGCCGGTGAAGTTGTACTGAAGGTGGGAGGTCGGGCGAACAGAATTCTACAGGTCGAGAGGCTCGCCCTGAACCTTCTGATGCGAATGAGTGGTATTGCAACAACCACAGCGAAAATGGTTGAGTTGGCGAGAAGAGTCAATCCGAAAATTATAATCGCCGCAACGAGGAAAACCACCCCCGGATTCAGACTATTTGAGAAAATGGCCGTTGAAATTGGTGGAGGAGATACTCACAGATTTTCTCTATCCGACTGCGTTATGCTGAAGGATAACCACCTAGCCGTGTGGGGTGGCATCGAAAAGGCGATGGAAGGATTGAAAGCCAGCTTCACCAAAAAGATCGAGGTGGAGACCAAAACCATTGAGGAGGTTTTGATGGCGGCCAAGCTTGGTGCGGACATCGTGATGCTCGACAACTTCACGCCGGAGATGGTGGAGCTTGCTGTTAAAAAGCTCGAAAGTGAGAGATTGAGAGAAAAAGTGATACTGGAGGTTTCTGGAAGAATTACTCCTGAAAACGTCGAGGAATACGCATCAAAAGGTGTGGATGTGATTTCGTCAGGCTACATAACTCACTCCGCCAGGGCAATCGATTTCAGCCTTCGAGTGTTGGGCTGAGGTAAAACTGCAGTAAATTCAAATACCTCTTTTTACTCTTTTAAACAATGGACGAGGAGGTTAGGGAAAAACTTCTTGAAGCAGGAAAGATTCTAAAACAGGCGGTTTCCGAAGCTTCGGAGAAGATCGCACCCGGGGTAAGGATTCTTGAGGTTGCGGAATTCGTGGAAAACAGAATAATCGAGCTGGGAGCCAAACCAGCTTTTCCGGCGAACATCTCAATAAACAGCGATGCGGCCCATTTCACACCCAAGAAGAATGATAACAGGGTTTTCAATGATGGAGACGTGGTAAAGCTGGACGTTGGAGCCCATATAGATGGCTACATTGCAGATATGGCCGTGACAGTGGATCTGGGGGACAACAGGGAACTTGTTGCCGCGTCAAGAGATGCGCTGGATGCGGCAATTGAAGTTGTTGAGGCAGGTGTGAGCGTTTCGAAGATAGGGAAGGCAATAGAGGATGCTATTAAGAGTCACGGATTTAAGCCAATTGTCAATCTCACAGGTCATGGTCTTCTGCCCTACCTGACCCACGCTCCGCCGAGCATCTACAACTATGCAACTGAAAGAGGTGTGGAACTCAAGGAGGGGATGGTGATTGCAATAGAACCCTTCGCAACGGACGGTGTGGGGAAGGTTGCTGACAGAAACGAGTGCGAGATATACAGCCTTCTAAATCCGAGACCTGTTAGAATGAAAATGGCCAGAGAGATAGTAAAGGAAGTGAACGAGAGATACAAGACGCTTCCATTCGCCAAGAGGTGGCTGAACAAGGCTCCAGAAATCATAATCTCCAGACTCGCAAGAGAGGGTATTTTAAGAGCCTATCCCGTGCTCACAGAAGTAAGCGGTGGATTGGTGAGCCAGTGGGAGCACACGCTTATAGTTGAGGAAGGAGGAGCAACCATAACAACTAGATAACTCCTGCTCTTTCCAGCAATTCTGTATCTTCCAGCACTTCCTTACCGCCTGCAGCCTCAACCCTGTGTTCAAGATTGAGAAGTACGAATCTGTCCACAAGTCTGGCCGCAACATCCAGCTCATGGGTTGCTATTACGAGAGTGCCTTTGTAGCTTTCCAGAATTTTCATTATCTGTCTTTTAGTTTTCCCATCGACGTAGGCTGTGGGCTCGTCAAGAAATAGAACTTCCGGGCTGTAAATTAAAACACTGGCTATCTCAACCTTCTTTTTCTCCCCGCCGCTCAGCCTGAAGGGTGGCTTTTCAAGAACGTGGGTTATTCCAAATATCCCTGCAAACCGGTTTACGGCTCTTTCCATTTCTTCGTCACTCCATTCAAGCTGTCTGGGGACGTACAGGAGCTCGTCCCTTACACTCGGATTGAAGAGAAAATCATCGGGGTTCTGGAAAACAACACCCACACGCCTTCTGATCTCCTCAATGTTTTTCTTGTCAGGGGTTTTCCCGAAAATTCTGATCCTGCCTTCCTTAGGCCTGACCAGACCTGCGAGGAGCAGTATCAGAGTGGACTTTCCACTTCCATTTGCCCCGATTAGACCGATCCTCTCGCCCTCAGAAATTTCAATGCTTACATCTCTCACCCCAACACTGCCGTCGGGATAGTCGTAGCTGACGTTCTCAGCTTCAATCACCTTCAGATTACCACCCACCAGAGGACTGTGAATGCCACGATTATCGTGTAGATTAAATCGAGCGTTTTAAATTTTCTGCTGTAACTCACCCTGTTCTCCCCTCTAGCCTCAAGGGCCAGTTGGATTCGTTCAGCCTTTTCAAAGCTTCTGAGGAAAAAAAGCCCAACCGCCTCTCCACCCTTACGCCACACATCCATATGGCTCCCTTTTGAAACCCTTCTGCTTTCTCTAGCGAGTAGAATGGAAAGAAGTTCCCTGAACATCAAAATTGCATACCTGTAAGCCAGCCAGAGAGCCGAGACAAAGGTTTCAGGCACTTTGAAGTACCTCAAAGCCGAGCATATTTCGGCAAAGTTTGTTGTCATTATGAGCATCTGGATGGCAATGAGGGACGCTGCAACTCTCAGCGTAAAGGTTATCGAGTAAAGTGGGTTGTTTATGGAGACGGGAAGGACGACAATGAAGGAAAAAAGTGTGAAAAGCCATATTCTGCCCAGTACCTTTCTCAGGCTTAAACCGGAAATGGCCGAGATCACAAGAAGGAAGACGAAGGTAAGTATTACCTTTTCCAGATCAAAGGTTGAAACAGCGAGAAGAATGAAAACTATGGTCGAAACGAGCTTTATTCGGGGGTCAATCTTGTGCAGAATGCTGCGCTTTGTGTATTCGTGGATTAAAAAATTTTGAAAATATCCTGATGCTTCCCTTATTGTCCTTTCAAGTAGTTCGTGCATATCGAGTCAGTGCATAGCCGAGAACTAAAACTATTGCTGTGCCCACGATTCCAGCTATCAGTGTGCCCACATAGGGGTTAATACCAGGGACAGAGTAATCAGGTAGTATGCCCTCGTATATCGGCTTCTCCGACAGTCCAAGTATTTTAGCAGCATTCTCAAGCGGCTCTGCATATCCAACGAGCTCTGCTGCATAGGCAAAGAGAGGTGAAACCGCTATCATAGCTGCAATGACTGCAAGAGCTGCCTTGCCTGGAGCTTTTTTCTCTTCCAGAACATCGGGTCTGGCAGAGGAGATGTAACTTACAACACCTGCCGTTATGATTCCCTCAACAATACCAAGAATTGCATGCCACATCCCCATCACTGGAACGGTTACATCCACCGCATATATTACCGATTTTGAGACGCCTATCTCCAGCCCTGCAAATATGGCTGCAAGAGTGATGCCAAGCCACCCGGCAACGAAGGCTGCAACGTTCCTGTTTTTCTTCTCTAGTATTTTGTAAATGTAATAACCTACAAAGACGTCAACAATGGCCATATTCCATATGTTCGCACCAAGAGCAGTGATTCCACCATCAGCGAATACCAGACACTGTATCGTAAGTACCACAGCCATTGCAAGACATCCCGCATATGGTCCGAGCAGGATTCCAGCAAGAGCGCCTCCGACAAAGTGGGCTGAAGTGCCACCCGGTATCGGCCAGTTGAGCATCTGAGCCGCAAAAATGGCAGCAGCAACTATTCCGAACAGCGGTGTGAGTTTCTGTCCCCTCAGCCGGTATATGGAGTATCCAAGCACGGCTAGGGTTAAAACATAAAACAGAGCCGCAATGCTCAGGTCCAGATATCCATCCGGTATATGCAAATTCCCACCTCGTGTTACTTTTTCTCAAATAGATCACATCTGTTAATAAGAATTTCCATTTAACGATTTAAAACTATTGAATGTTTAAAACGGAGATCCAGAACAGCCAGCTAGATATTTTTCAAAATTTCCTCTATTTTCCTGATTTCCTCTTCGATCTTTTCAATGGCTTTACTGCAATCCAGATACTCCAGCATCTCCTCACATCGAGGGCACACAAAATTTAGCTCCATTGCCTCATCATAAGAAACTTTAACGCACATGTTCGGGCATACATAGTAAATTGTGCTCGTCTCTGCCTCTATCTTCTCTCTCAGCTTGCTCACCGTTTTTTCAAGTTCTCTTTTGAGAACGTCCAGAGCTCTGTCATAGTTTATCCTCCAGTAGTACTCCATCCACCCCGTTTCGTCGTCTCTCCTCCTCACGTAGTCAGCCAGACCTATTTCATACATGGCAAAAAGAGCCTTTCTGATTTCGTTAATCTCTATGCCAAGCTCAAGAGCAAGCTGATCATCAGTAAATTCGCCTTCAATTCCAAGTGAGAAAAGAATCAAACCGACCTCGCCAGAAACTCTTTCTACAAGCTCATTTAAAAGCTCCTCTACCTTCGTTGCGGTCTCAGCTTTCACAACTATATTTAAAGAACTGAAACCTTTTTTAATTTTTTGGTTGTGATAATATGAGTCTTACTATAACCGAAATAAAAAATTAGAGTTCGGAGAATGCTTTTTCGAGCGGCGGCACTACCTGTTTCTTTCTGCTCATCACACCGTCAAGCCAGACGCTCTTGCCTTCAAGCTTCTTGCCGAAAGCCTTTTCGACCACTTCTGGATGGTCCGTAACTGCGAGGAGTTCCGTCCCCTCCTTCATAATGTCTGTCAGCATCAGGAATATGGCTGCGTATCCACCTTCCTCCTTCATCTTCTGCAATTCTGCGTAAATCTCATCAACCCTGCTCTCAATCAGAGACAGATCAACAAGTTCGATCTGACCCACACCGACCTTCTTTCCTGCCATGTCAAAATCCTTGTAATCCCTCATTATAATCTCCCTTGCACTCAAATCATCGACTGCAGATAGCTTTGCCTTTATCTCCACACCAAACTTCGTGATATCATCCACACCAGCGACCTTTGCAAGCTCCTCTGCGACCTCCTTATCAAGCTCTGTAGTCGTTGCCGATTTGAATATCACGGTATCGCTGAGGATCGATGACAGGAGAATTCCGGCGATGTCAGCCGGGACCTCAACACCGGTCTTATCAAAAAGAAGCTTTATTACGGTAGCCGTACATCCAACAGGTAGATTGACAAAGAGTACTGGCTGAGGTGTTGTTACATCACCGATTTTGTGGTGATCAACTATAGCAACGACCTCCGCCTTATCGATATCATCGACTGTCTGGGCTTTTTCGCTGTGATCAACAAGAGCCACCTTTTTGCCTTCACCACTCTTCAATACTTCTGGAACCTCAAATCCAAATTTCTCGAGTACATATTTTGTTTCCGGATTGATGTCACCCTGAACCGCAGCCACAGCTTCCTCCCCGATTTTCATAATTTTGTCTAAACTGCCCCTCTCCTTCCACTTGTTCCAGAGATATGCAAGGGCTATCGCAGAACAGACGCTATCTGTGTCCGGGTTTTTATGCCCAACAACATAAACCACGTGCTCCATGATGTAGTGGCAGTTCGGTAGGTAATAACATTTTCGAAATTTTTCCCATCTTAAATGGGAGCCGCTATATTTCAGATTGCCGCAGGTTCCGATACACATCCGTGCAAAAATTTTTATTTGCAGTTCGAATATTACGAAATCCATAATAAACAAAAATTTCAAATACTGTCCGGGGATTTTTGAAAAACCAAAAAGGGGTGATGAAATGTCCGAACCGACAAGGGAACTCCTGTGGGGTGTTGACGAAATATCCGTACTGCTGCACTTCGCACTTTTCATAATCGCCGGAATCATATTCCTAATTGGTATTGCGAGAGCATACAAGCTGATAAGAATGGGAAGAAATGACGAGAACAGGTTTGACCGTCTTGGCAACAGACTTCTTCTGGTCGTCAAAGATGCTCTTTTACTCCTGAGACTTTTTCAGAAAGAGTTCAGGATGGGTCTGATGCACATTCTCATTCTCTGGGGAATTATAGTTCTTACCATAGGAACGGCCGTACTCACCATTGCCGACCATTTCACATCCGAATTTTTCAGAGGTACTTTCTACCTGGTGCACGAGGCTTTGATGGACATTGCAGGTATTGCGTTCATTGCGGGGACAGTTATAGCTGTTGTAAACAGATACGTGCTCAAACCCACAAGATTCTCCAAAAAATGGCCTTTCGCCAATGACGATGCTCCCGTCCTTCTCTCTTTGCTGCTGATTGCGGTATTGGGTTTTATAGTTGAGGCGCTTAGGCTTTCTGCAGGATATCCTGCATACACTGCTGTGATCGGTGGATTTCTCTCTCAATTTCTACCATTTGACCTCTCAGCATACAGAGCTGTCTGGAGCATCCATTCTCTGCTTGCTCTTGCCCTCATTGCCGCAGTGCCTTACTCAAAACTTTTCCACGCCATTGCGGCCCCGATCAACATACTGACGAAATCTGACAGAATTTCTGCAAGGGTGATTGAGGATGAGGAATATATGGGTGCAGTAACTGTCAGAGACCTTCAGTGGAGAGATCTGCTTTCCAGCTTCGCATGCATGAGGTGTGGCAGATGCCAGGACAACTGTCCGGCCTTCAACTCCGGTACAACTCTCTCTCCGATGTATCTGATGCAAAACCTCCGCAAAAATCTCACCGACTCCTCGAGCATTCTTGGAAAAATTGATGAGCCCTTTACTCTCGTTGATGCTGTTCTGGACAGCGAGGCTGTTTGGGCCTGTACAACGTGCAGAGCATGCATGGAAATGTGTCCGGTTTACATAGAACAGATGGAGATTATCGGAGAGATAAGAAGAGGAATTGTCGAGTCGGGGGAGGCGCCACCCGACATAAGAGACTTTCTCACAAACATCCAGAAGCAGAAGAATCCGTGGGGTGAGGCAAAATTCAAGAGAGACCAGTGGATAAAGAAGAGCGATGTTGAGGTGCCAACTGTGAAGAGCAACCCCGAATTCGAGTTGCTCTGGTTTGTGGGCTGTGCTCACAGCTTTGATAGCAGAAGCATTCAGGTATCAAAGAAGCTTGCCCGAATTCTAAACGATATTGGAGTTAACTACGCAGTTCTTGGCAGAGAGGAAGGTTGCTGTGGAAATGATGTAAGGAGAGTTGGTGAAGAAGGTCTTTTCCAGCTTCTGAAAGAGGAAAACACAAATACGTTCGATAAGTACGGAGTTCAGAAAATTTTCACTGCCTCCCCTCACTGCTACAATACATTCAAGAATGAGTATGAGGGCTATGATGTCAGGTTCATACTCGAGATCATCCACGACGCCATAAAATCCGGTAAGCTTCAGCTCAAGCATCCGGTAAAAAGAAAGGTAACCTTTCACGATCCGTGCTATCTCGGGAGATACAACGGCATGTACGATCTGCCCAGAGAGATACTGAAATCCATTCCGGGAATAGAACTTGTTGAAATGCCACGAAACAGGAACAGAAGCTTCTGCTGTGGCGGTGGAGGAGGAAATCTTGTTAGAGAGTATCCCGGAGAGGACAGGCCGAACAATATTAGGGCAAAAGAGGCGGCGGAAACGGGTGCAGAAGTACTGGCAGTTGCCTGCCCATTCTGCATGATAATGCTCGAAGATGGCGTCAAAAGTTCTGGATTCGACGGCAGACTGCAGGTTCTTGACGTTATCGAACTCGTATATGATTCCGTGTATGGGGAATAACCCCATTTTTTTTTGCATGCCTTTAAGGAAAACAGATATATTCAAAAGACCGTCTGAATCCATGCGAAAATGGCTGGCAACAGTTCTGATAGCTGCCGTTGCTTTTGCTGTGAGGTTTTACAATTTAGGCAATCCTCCACTGTTTTTTGATGAAAGCATTCACGCCACAATCCTTAAATCGCTCATTTCCGGAACATACAAGTACAATCCCGCCTATCACGGTCCCCTGCTTTACTACATTCTCTACCTGCCCGTTACGACTCTCGGGGAGAGCGAGTTTTCGCTCCGCCTAGTTCCGGCGGCAGTAGGTGTTGCAGTATCCCTGACACCCCTTCTGTACCGGAGGTTTATAGGATTCAACGCTGCCGCAATTTCATCAGCCTTTGTGGCGATATCACCGATTATCGTAAACTACTCCAGATTCGCAAGAGCGGACATATTTCAGCTTTTCCTGACGGCCCTCTTCACCTACTTCATTTTCAGATACCTCGAGGTTGAGAAAACCATACTGGAAAAAAAGTTTGACAGAGACTCCCTGTTCCTCATCGCATCGTTCATATGCATGGCTTTTTTCGCAACCCTCAAGGAAACATTCTACCCATTTGCAGCTCTTTTCCTGATCTTCCTGATATTCGACATAAAGAAGTTCAGACTGACAGATCTGCTGGTATCAATTCTGGTCTTCTTTGTGATTTATTCCGCTCTGTACACAAACTTCTTTACCTACACCACCCCATTGACAAATTTTTCCGAGTTTCCTGCTGTTAGGGCGGTCAGTTACTGGAAGTACCAGCACGAGATAGCAAGAATAGCCGGGCCATGGTACTACTACCTGGAACTTCTGATTCTGTATGACTTTCCTGCCTTTGCTCTGGGCATATTTACAATTATATTGACACTGAAGAGGAGAGATAGGAGCGAATTTGAAGCTTTTATTGTTTACTGGTTTGTTGCTTCGCTTATATTCTTCTCCTACATGCAGGAAAAGGTCCCCTGGCTTGCGGTCCACATCCTCTTTCCGATGTACGTCCTGGCTGGAGTGGGGATATGCAAAATAAATTCAAGAAGTATGAAAGCCCTCGCCCTGATATCATGTCTTCTGTTTTTGGGATACGGAATGCTGGCTGTAAACATACTGAACCCTGTAAATCCTGCAGAACCAGCGCTGTACCTTCCAACCCAGTACGATGTGAGGGAATTTGCCGAAAAAACTAGAAATGATACGATTTACGTCTTCACAAATATTGGTGAATACTGGCCGCTGGCATGGTATTTGAAGGACCATCACGTGTATTTCTCAACCAGTAGTGTGAAGGGCAGAAGTTTTAGCAAGGGTGTTTACGTGGTGGTAAATCAAACAAACGACATCTATATCCCCGGTAATATGAAAAAAATCGACACTATGGTTGTGAGATGCTGGACGTTCTGGACTCACCCGGAACTTTCCAGAATACCAGAATTCCTGCTGTTCAGAAGGCCCCTCACCAAGGTTTACTGCATGAATTTCACCGTGTACACGAGAGTTGACTAGAATGCATCAATCCAACACTGAAGTTTCCCGATCCCTCCAGCTTTATAGCTGCATCACCATAAACCTGACCGAAAACTTTATATATTTAGGCGAAAACCTTATATACTGCATGAAAAAACTCCGAGAACTCGGTAAGGTGAAGCACATATCAAAATCCGGGATGCTTGTAATTGCTTTGAATCCTGCATACATCCCCAAAATTGGGGATAAGGTTGTTACGAGGAAAATGGAGTATGTTGGCGTCGTTAACGACATAATAGGGCCTGTATCATCACCCTACGCCCTTGTGAGACCAAAAAATTCTGAAAAAATAATATTTGAAGATTTATTTGTGGTGAAAGAATATGGCGGAAGTAGAAAAGGTTCGGGAAAGGGAAGTAGAAAAGGAGGTAGAAAGAAAGGAAATAGAAAGGGAGGAGGACATAGAGGTATGTCCTGAATGTGGTAGCCCGCGCCTTATTCGTGATTACAGAAGGGGAGAATTCATCTGTCAGGATTGCGGGCTTGTAATTGAAGATACTTACATTGACGCCGGTCCTGAGTGGAGAGCCTTTGACAGCGAGCAGAGGGACAAAAGAAGCAGGGTTGGTGCGCCTGTAACCTATACTATCCACGACAAGGGACTGTCCACCATCATCGACTGGAGCAACAAGGACTATTACGGCAAGGCAATCTCTGTCAGAAACAGGGCACAGCTTTTCAGACTCAGAAAATGGCAGAGGAGGATAAGGATAAGCAATGCCACCGAAAGAAACCTCGCCTTCGCTTTAAGCGAGCTGGACAGAATGGCCTCCGCCCTCGGACTGCCCAAGAGTGTCAGAGAGACGGCTGCTGTGATCTACAGAAAGGCGGTTGAAAAGAACCTGATAAGGGGAAGAAGCATCGAAGGTGTTGTGGCTGCAGCTCTGTATGCCGCATGCAGACAGGCGGGAGTGCCAAGGACTCTCGATGAGATAGCAACTTACTCCAGAGTTGACAGGAAGGAAATCGGAAGAACCTACAGGTTCATAACGAGAGAACTTGGTCTGAAGCTTATGCCCACCAGTCCTGCCGATTACGTACCCAGATTTTGTGCTGCTCTCGGTTTGAGCGGTGAAGTGCAGAAGAAAGCCATTGAGATAATAAAGAAAGCTGAGGAAAGAGAGCTTACCAGCGGTAGGGGACCAACTGGGGTTGCTGCTGCCGCCATTTATGTGGCATCTATCCTTCTGGGTGAGAGGAGAACTCAGAGAGAGGTTGCCGAGGTTGCAGGGGTTACAGAAGTTACGATAAGGAACCGATACAAGGAACTTGCTGAAAAGCTCGGAATAGAAATTATTCTATAATTTTTTTCAGATCTCCGACTGTGGTCAACCAATCAAAAATAATTCACCAGCGCAATCAATCCGGCTGCACTGAAAAACGCTATGTACGGCAGCAGTTTTCTGATTGTCTTCATTCTTTCTTTCGAAAGTCGCAAATTTAAAATATTATATATTGTAATTATCAACTTGTGGTTGTATGAAACTTGCATATAATTCTTTGTGATGGTGGCAATTGCCTAGTTATTGCCACTGACGATAGTGGTGGGGACGACGCTGACATCCCTGACCGGACTAAACAAGGATGTGACACTATCCATATACAGTATGGGCAATGAAGCAAAAACCACCAGCGAGAAGCTGACTGATGAATACCTGAAAAAATCGGGAGAGTACACAGTGCTTATACTGGCACAGGAAAATGCGCTGTGGCTTAGAGAGTATCTCTCATCCAAAAAGATTACCACACTACAGGAAATGCTGAACGATAGTGTCGTCCAGAACATCGGTAAACATAGATGGTTTGGCAAGGAGTACGTCTGGATAGCCGGAGTGTATGGGGATGGGGACTGGCGGCTTTTGGTCCACCCGCTGGGCGACGAGGTGAGAGGAAAACACATTATAAAGGATTTGCACTGGGACGAAAAGTATCCTGAGGTCGTACCGATCCTCCAGAACTCCGCCCTTGGAGGAACTGCAACCCTGAGCTGTGGATACTACACCTGGGGAGAGGTTTACGGCAAGCCTGCAAAGAAATACCTTTGCAACGTGCCGGTGAACTACGAGGTTATCGATGAAAAGACCGGTAAGAGGATACCGCTGTCTGTGGGTACGGGTGCCTATCTCGACGGATACTTCAAAGAGATAACCAAATCCGAAGAAATGCCCGGTGCAACCGTGGCAGAAGAAATAGGCTCTAAGGTTGATGTTGCTGCGCCAGCGGCGTCGTTCAGAAGATTTCTGCGGCGATATACAACGTTGGAATTTTCTCAATTGTCAGCGTGGTCGTTGCCATTGCCGTTGCAGGATTGATTCTGGTTGCGAATAACAAACATTATATCGAAACCGGTTATAGATATCGCAGATGCGGCCGATAAAGTCAGCGAGGGAGAGCTTGACACACGAATTCCGCACCAGGGGAGAGATGACGAAATAGGGATACTGGCAAAAAGCATAGAGAGGCTGAGGAGGAGTCTTCAAGCTGCCGCTGAGAGTCTGGAAGGGGCCTTCAGGTGATGTTCATGCCCATCACCTACTCCATTTTTCTCGAAGAGCTGAAGAAGGAGATAGGTCCGCTGGCAAAGATCTTCCTTGACAGGGCAATGGATGCCTTGGGAATAGATGACATTACCAGTGAAAATTACAAGGACGTGCTCAACGTCCTCAAAATGAACAGAAAGATGAGGGAATTCGTGGAAATTGTCGAGAAAAAGCTGGAAGAGTTAGAGTGAGAACTTCTCCATGGGAAAGTATTCTGTAATATTTATGAGTGTTTCCCCACCCATGATTATATCGTAATTCCTGACAATAACTTTCCCTCCTTCTTTAATTCCCAGTTCCCTTGCGAGCCTGCTGTTTGAATTCACAACCTTGGCCCATCTGATCTCCCTTCTTGCCTCTATTCTGTGCTTTTTCATTATTTTACCGATTGGAATATCAGCTTTCATTAAATCATCTTTAAAACTCTCTTCCAGCCTCTTTATTGGGGTTAGCGATATCGCCTTGGCGTAAATTTCCCCGTTCACTTCGAGATAAACGACTCTGTAGTTCACCTCCTCACCAACATCCACATCCAGAATTTCAGAAATTTTATCATCTGCCGGAATTATCCTCTGTTCAACAGTTCTCACCTCAACCTTGCCTTGAGCGATTGCCTCGATGATTGCCGTTATTGACCCATCTGTAGTCATCAGAATCCTGTGGATGGCATTCATAGCCTTTCAAGCTCCTTTACCGGCCTCCCATCTTTTGTTTCCGGTGCAACATAGTCAAGGAATCTCGAAAATGGTATGTTGTGAAGTCTGAACGTTACCTTTATCGGAGATAAAACAGCATTCTCATCGCAGAAGTTTATTCTGGAGACGGTTGCCGTCTGCTTGTTGAGGAAGACTGTTATCTCACCACCTCTCCGACCCTTCAAAATTTCTGACCTCGCAGTGTCAAGAATTCTCTGCCTTCTCAGCAATTCTCTAAATCTATCGAGACTTCTGGCCTTTGCAACCACCCTGCCATCCTCAATTTTCATATCAGCATCAGGAAAGAGGTTTTTTATCGCCCGGACTACCTTTTCCTCATCCTCTGTCGGATGAATCCTAGTTTCAATTTCTATCTCCACATTTCTTGCGATTTTCAGCAAAATCTCCCTTACAGTCTCGATGAAATCTTCATAGTCACCCGTATTCTCTACGGTGAAGTCCGCAATTTCCATGGCCTCCTTTAAACCCCACGATTCCTCTCTCCTATCTCTCTCCATCAGATCTTCGATTCTTCCGACATCGTCACTCCTCTTTCTAGTCTTTGCCCTCTCAAATCTCACCTCAAGAGGGGATTCGATAGCAATTAGAATAAAATCATCACCAAATACTTTTCTGAATCTCTCGATCTCGGCAATCCCCCTTATTCCATCAACCACAACAACATCCTTTTCTCCGGCAGCCTCCCTTATTCTGGGTATGCACCTCTTTGCAATGGCGTCCATGCCCTCCGTTTGCCTCAATTCCGATGCCACTCTACCCAGATTTCCATCGGTAAGTTCCAGCCCTCTTCTCATTACCTCTTCTCTAACAACATCTCCCATAACGACAACAGGTATCCCGAGGTCTCTCGCAACTTCTGCAGCGGTACTCTTACCGCTCAGAGGATAGCCCACAAACGCTATTACCTTCATTGTCAACACCACAACGACAGTGTATCAGGCTGTAATATGCGGCAGCAATTCTGAGGTCCTTCTCATCCGCTGAAGGTCGCCCTGCCAGAATTTCAACCTCCTCAGCCTTAACTTCTTTCCTTTCAACACAATCGTAAATCCACATCTCTTCCCCTGAGATCACAACAGCATATCTGGCTCCTCTGACTCTCGCATAGCTTTCCACAAACCTCTTTACCGGTGACGTTGCCGTGGGAGAGGCAAAGTCAATGCAGAGCACAAGCCTGTCATTGTAAAAGCCAAGGTACGAGCATTTAACATAACATGACTCTCTTTCAAGCTCAATTCTGATTCCATCGTCTGGTTTCAGCTCAACACACTCAATCATACCGCCTCACGGATTTTTGCTGCGATTTTCTTTACGGGTTGTGTGAATATTGGCTTCTCCTTTATAAGACCTTCAGGTCTGTAAAGCAGGACAAAGTACATCAAAAGGCCAAAGAGTATGTACTCCAGCCAGACGGCTTCGAAAGGCAGGTGTAGGATCGTTCTGATTTCGTGCTTGTAGATCGTTAGAAGTATTTTTACAATGACGAATGTCAGGGTTCCCACAACCACACCTCTGTTGTTGCCAGCACCACCAAGAAGTATCATGAGGAACGGGTAAAATGTCCACTCCACCCTGGAAAAGCTTGTAGCTATGACATTTACAGAATACAGTGAATAAAGGGCTCCAGCGAGGGACGCAATAGCCGAACCGATGGATACGGCTTTGATTCTCAGCATCATCACACTTTTTCCGGTTGCTTCCACAACAGACTCATTTTCCCTCATCGCCCTGAGAAGTCGGCCAAAAGGCGAATTCGTCAGTTTACCAACGAATATATACACGACCAATGCCACCAGGAGTGTTATCACCGTAAATACGAGCATTCTGTCCTCACCGGGAATGAAGGCGAGAACATCTGGAGTTGACACGCCGTAGTAACCGCCGATAATTGTGGTGTCATAATTGCATACCATAAACATAACTTCGCTGATTGCCAGAAGTGTAATGGCAAGATAGTCCTCCGAGAGCTTGGCACTTGGAAGAATGAACAATGCTCCCGTCACCGCACCAAGCACTGCAGCGGTAATGAGGTAGACCAGAAGCAAACCGATTCCGTATGCCGGGTTCGATGCTATTATTTCGTTTGTCATGCTTCTTATCTGTGCACTGGCTGTGATCAGATCTCCACTGACACCAAAATAGAGAATCAGCAGCCTGTTAACAACTCCACCAACTGCCACTGCACCCATCAACACTGCCAGAGCTCTACCAAAGTTAGGAATGCCCGCAAATCCATACTCGAGGTTCAGGCTGAGGGTAACTATTGTGTAAAGCCCAAACCACAGTGCTATTGTGATGATAATCTCTTCCATACCAACCGCCTCCAGTTAATTCCGGTGATACCTGTTGGTGCGACAATCAACATCGCAACAAGCACCACAAGTGAGATAACCTTGCTGTACAGAAGAACCCCCGTTCCAAACACTGCTGCAAGATTATAGGTCAGATACGATTCCGAAAATCCGATTATGTATCCTCCAACAAGTGCACCGTTGATGTTGGACAGACCGCCAATGATGCTGGCAGCAAATATCGAAACAATGATTATCGCTCCAGTTGAAGGAAAGATCTCCTGTCTAAATGGCAACAGAACTCCAGCCATCGCTGCAAGAGCTCCAGATAGGAACCACGAGAAAAGTCTGGTGTACTCAACGTTTACACCCATCACTTCTGCCAGATCGGGATTTTCCATCGACGCTCGTAAAGCCACGCCAAACTTTGTTTTGTAGAGAAGCAGAAAAAGACCGAACAGAGATATAAAAATGACCAGAGAAGAAATAAAGAGTATCCCGGAAACTCCAAAAATGTTGAAATCATACTGAATGAAAATAAATCTGGATGCGGATTTGTGCGTAATCCCCGCAAGGTAATCGGAGTAGGAACCCAGTATCCCAAGCAATACCAGATCGAGCGCCAGAGTTGATATCATTAGTATAACGATGGAAGCTTCTCTCCGTATCAGGGGCTTAAGCATGAGAATGTAAACGGCCAGTCCCATCAACCCACCCAGAACAAATGATACGGGAATAGACTGGTATGGGTGGAGATTGAGAATGCGAAGAAGTGAAAGAGAGATGTACGATCCGAAAACAGCAAACGAGCCCTGAGCAAAGTTCGGTACCCCTGTAGTAATGTAGGTTAGAGTCAAACCTACGCTCAGGAGCACCAGAAGGTTCGAGTAAACAATCGCTCCTTCTACAACACTCATGGTCGTTGCATTCAGTAAAGTTTTAAAATATTAACGTTTTTACTTAGAACATGATTCGTGCTAGAGTGTGCATATTGGTAGCTGTGCTGACAATCCTGTCGGCCGCAGCAGTCGCATCTGCAGAAGAAATAAAAATAGGAGTGCTGGTGGATCTTTCAGGTCCGCTGACAACTTACGGAACAGATATCAAAAACACCCTTGAGATAGCAAAAGAAGATATCAACGCCTATTTCAAGTCCAAAGACCTGCCCTACACCGTCAATTTCTACGTCGAGGACACGAAGGTCGATCCAAACATCGCACTTCAAAAGATACAGGACCTGTATGCCAAGGGAATAAATCTGGTAATAGGCCCAATGGGTAGTGGAGAGGTTTCCAACATAAAAAGTTTCGTCACATCCAACAAGATAATCATAGTTTCGCCATCTTCAACCGCTCTACCGAGCCTGATTGGTGTTACAAAGCCGGAGGAGAAGAAATATATCTTCAGGTTTGTTGGAACCGATGACCTGCAGACCGACGCCATAACCGCCGAACTCAAGGATATGGGTGTGAAGGCGGTGGTTATCACATACATTGGCAACGCATGGGGCAAGGGTCTTTATGAGACAATAAAGCCCAAACTTGAGAAGGCCGGAATTGAAATAAAGAGCCACGTTGAATATCCCGATCCGCCACCGGCCGACTTCTCACCCTACATTGCCGAGATGGAAAACACGGTGTCCGATCTGCTGAAAACATATAAACCATCCGAGATTGCGATTGTTGCCTTCAGCTACGAGGAAACTGCAACCCTGCTTGCACAGACCAAAAGTGATAGCCCGCTCCTCAGCGTCATCTGGCTTGGATCAGACGGTACTGCACTGAGCAGCAAGGCGCTTGATGTTTGCGACAAGGCATCCAGGGTCGGTCTGTACTCGACACTGTTCGAATCGAAGGGCAAGGCCTTTGATGAACTGAAGGCAAAGTATAAGGAAAAGGGGTTCGGAGAGGAGCCCTACCAGTATGCAATGAATGCCTACGATGCCGCATGGGTTCTGGCCTTGAGTTACGTGAAGGTTGTACAGGAAAACGGCAAGTATGACGCAGATATTATGGCCGAAACGATTCCAAAAGTAACGATTGACTACAGCGAGGGCAAGTACGGAGTGTATCCCGTCACAGGAACGATAAAGCTCAACGAGTGGAACGACAGAGCAAGCGGTGACTACGCCATCTACTACGTAACCAAGCAGTGCAATTGGGACAAAGCCGGACTTTGGGTATTCGCAGAGAACAAGATTGAGTGGTCTCACAAGCCTGAAGCTCCAGCACCACCCGTAACAACCACAACCCAGGCAGCAAAGAGAACACCGGGATTTGAGGCCGCACTTGCAGCAGTTGGATTGATTGCAGGAGCATACTTGCTTAGAAGAAGGTAGCATGAAGAACGACATTATCCTCAAGACTCAAAATCTTTCTAAATTTTTTGATGGTTTGAAAGCCCTGAACAGAGTCAACATAAACGTCAAGAGAGGCAGTATTACCCTTGTTATTGGCCCTAACGGTAGCGGAAAGACGACGTTCATAAACACCGTATCAGGGTTTTACAGAGCAGACGAGGGCAGGGTGTTTTTTGAGGACAGAGAGATAACAAACAAACCGCCCCATGAGATTAGCAAATTTGGAATAGCAAGAACCTTCCAGATCCCACAGCCGCTTAAAAAGATGACCGTTCTTGAGAACCTGCTTATAGCACCCGACGACTACGGAGTGGGTGTTCTGAACTCGATTATGGGGAGATGGATCAAAGACGAGGAAGAAATCGTAGAGAAGGCATTTAAAATCCTTGAATTTCTCAAAATCGACCATCTCTGGGACTCCGAGGCTCAGAATCTCAGTGGTGGTCAACTGAAACTGCTCGAAGTCGGAAGAGCACTGATGAGGGATGTCAAGCTGATCATTATGGATGAGCCGATAGCCGGAGTCAATCCTGTTCTCTCACACAGCATGCTTGACAGGTTTGTTGAGCTGAAAAAAATGGGAATGAGTTTCCTCATAGTTGAGCACAGACTCGACATAGTGCTTAAATACACAGACCACATTTATGTTATGGCTAATGGTAGCGTGATTGCGGAGGGCAAGGAAGAGGATATCCTGAACAATCCAAAAGTGGTGGAGGTGTATCTCGGTGCTTCGGACAGTGAAATTGAATGCGGGATATAAGGAGCTTCACATCCTGTTTGATGTGGATGCGGAGATGAAAAAGAACAAGATAACAACCATAGTCGGCCCTAACGGCAGTGGAAAGTCCACTTTGCTAAAATCAATATTTGGACTTGCCACCGTTCATTCGGGGCAGGTGTTCTACAATGGCAGCGAAATTACCGGGTATCCTCCCCACAGCAGAACCAAGCTTGGTATAGCCTATCTTCCCCAGACGGACAACGTTTTCGCCAATCTCACTGTCGAGGAGAATCTGAAAATTGCCGCCTACACTGTTGATAAGGATGAAGTTAAGGACAGAATTGACACTGCCCTACAGTCCTTTCCAGAACTCCAGAACTTCATGAAAAGGAAAGCAGGTACACTTAGCGGTGGAGAAAGACAGATGCTTGCAATGGCAACGGCTCTGGTCAGAAAAGCCAGCGTCCTGATGCTCGATGAGCCTACAGCTCAGCTATCACCGAAATTCGCCGAGATAATATTCGACAGAATTCTTATGCTCAGAGACGATTTGAAGCTGACGGTTTTGCTGGTTGAGCAGAACGTCCAGAGAGCCCTTGAGATAAGTGACTACGCCTATCTGCTTGTAAGCGGAAGAGTGGCATTCGAAGGGAAAGCAGAGGATCTCTTGGAGCACGAAAAATTTGAGAAGCTCTGCATGGGCATTGTGGACTAACAAATTCTGCTGTAAATTCCTCTTCTCCTAACATATTCAATCAGCCTTCTGTACGTATCGTTTGAGGACAGGGTTTCTGAGTCGCCCACCATTATGAGCTTCCTTTTCGCCCGCGTAATTGAAACGTTGAGCCTCCTCAGGTCATCAAGAAAGCCAATCTCCCTTTTTCGATTGCTACGCACAAATGATATCACCACAACCTCCCTCTCCCTCCCCTGAAAGCCGTCAACCGTGCTCACATCAACCCTAACCCTTCTTCTCAGAAAATCCACCTGATCTTCGTACGGTGTTATAACACATATCCAGTCTTCCTTTACCCCCATTCCAACCAGACCGTCCACGATCCTCTCAACGATTCTGCATTCAAGCCTGTTGTACCTTGAGGGGGAGTCTGCGAGCTTGCTTTCCCATCTGTCAGGACAGTCTGATGTGTCCACGAATACTATAGGCTCTGCAGGGTCTAGGACCTCCCAATCCGCCCTGCCGTTAATAAGGTCACTGAGGGTGATTTTCCTCACACTTTCATGCGCCTTTATTCTGCCTCCGTAAAACTCTCTGCTTGGAAACTCCATTATCCTCTCATTCATCCTGTACTGAACGTCCAGGAGACGAGATTTCTCGGGAAATCTGTCAATCAGCATTTCGAAAAGTGTATTGCTCAATTCTCTGGCCTCAAGCACCGTAGGTGGAAGCTGCTTGTGATCACCTGCCAAAACGAACTTTCTGGCCTTGCTGATGGGTATGAGGATGCTCGGAATCGTAGCCTGTGTGGCCTCATCAATCACAACCACATCAAAATTTCCATCAAGGACGAATGCCATAGAATTTGTTGCGAGAACGACTTCAGAATTCTCGATAATTTCCTTTGCTATGGACTCCTCAATTTCCCTCATCTTGCTATAAATTTTATCCAGCTCTCTTCTTAGCTCTATCCACCTTGCCATAGAGATGATCTTATCCGCCGACAGGCCCCTCAACCCCCTACCTTCTCTTGCCAGTCTGAAGATTTCTTCATCACTCATACCCCTTCGCAGAGCAGGAACGGGCTTTGTAAGGGTATCCATATCCTTTTCAAGCTTTTCAACTGTCATCTTGAGCTTTTTAATCTCCTCGTAGGTTGTATGGCTGCAGATCTGGTGTGAGAGTGTGAAGGTTTTAAGCCTGTGATCCACTCTTGCAGGATGCCCGACTCTGACTATTCTGAGATCAGAGAGAATTTCAACAAGATTGTCCACAGCAGTATTGCTCTCAGCAGTAACCAGAACCCTCTCACCACTTTTAACCAGTTGTCTGACAACTTCAGCCAGGGTTCTCGTCTTACCCGTCCCGAAGGGTCCATGGATCAGGAAAAAGTCCGGAGACCCCAGTGCAAGTGACACTGCCTCTCTCTGCGCGCTGTTAAGCTTGTCGTCCAGCGGTGTAAAATGAATTTTACTGTTCTCCAATGGCTCTTCAATACCAAGGGCCAGTTTTAACGCCCTTACTCCACTGGCATTCAGATTCTGCAGATTCTCAATCCACCTTTTGAATGTGAGATCGCTTGCAAACAGATCTACCCTCACATCCTTCAAAGCCCAGTCGGGGACAGTTTCAAGAGCTACGGTGATGTATCTGCTTCCTTTTTCCGCCACAACTCCTCTCAGGTCACTCTTAAGTGGGTCTCCTCTGCTGACTATTACCTCATCGCCAACAGATATCTCAGTCTCAATCTCTCTCCTTCTCCCGTATCTGACAAGTTTGAATCCAAACTCTTCACCAGCAATCTTTCCTCTCAAACCCAGAATCGCTCTCCCCTTCTTCTCCCTTTTCTCTCCGCTGAGTCTTTTCATTTCTTCAATCATCGTCTTGATCTGGGCATCTCTCTCGATACGGGTTAGTTCCAGAAGTCTTTTTTGAAACTTTTCGGGTTCCACACCCCTCTGTAGCGTCGAGATTGAAAAGGATAACTTTAATATATCTTATGGTCGTTGTTATTATTATAATGATATCCAGTTCAACACAGTATGGCGAAAGATTCTGGAAGGATGTCGTTGAGAACTCCCTAACGGGCGTTATTATTGTCGATGAGAGCCTGAAAATAAGATACGTTAACAGAATAATCGAAATTACGACCGGCTACACAAAGGAGGAGTTTCGCAGGATGAGTGTTTTTGAACTGATCCCTGAAGAGGAGCATCATAAAATACTCGATGCATACAGGAAGGGTTTGGGTGGAGAACAGATTTTTATGGAAAACAGATACATCACCAAGGACAAACAGGTGAGATGGGCCTGGGGGTTTATTTTACCGGCCGAAATTGGTGGAGAAAGAATCGGTGTGACAAACTGGATTGATATCACTGGACTAAAGAGGTATGAGAAAAAGCTCAGAGAGAGTGAGGAGTTCCATCGCTCTCTCATAGAGGAATTTATCACGCCAGTTGCTGTAATTCAGGATGGCAGACTGGTTTACGTCAACAGGATATTTGAAAAAAACACCGGGTATCGGAAAGACGAGTTGATCGGGAAAGACCCTCTTGAGCTGCTGGTCCATCCGGAAGACAGAGATTTATTCAAAAGATGCATTGATGGGGGCAACTCAAAAGATTACGAAATCCATAACTTTTTCAGGATAAAAACAAAATCGGGCCGGGAGAGATGGATGGCAATCAGGCTGTCAGAAATAACGTACAGGGGGAGAGAAGCTGTAGCCATAACCAGCGTAGACATGACGGAGTTGCATAGATTGACCGAAGAACTGAGGCGAAAAAACGAGTATCTTTCTCTGCTTAACAAGGTTCTCAGACATGACATACTCAACGATCTCACCATTATAAGGGCAGCACTTGAACTGAAAGATGAGAAGCTGATAAAGGCGGCAAGATCAAGAGTAGACAGGATATCAGAGCTTATTGACGAAATAAAAATCCTTGAAGAGGCTGGAAAGGAGAAAAGGGTGCTAAATCTGGCCGAAGTCGTGAGGGAAATAGCTGAAATGTACAGAGACGCCGCGGTGGTAAAACTCAATCTGGAAGATGTCCATGTTTCCGCAAATGAGGGTATCAAGACCGTGATTCAGAACGTTTTGAACAACGCCGTGAAGCACTCGGAAAGATTTCCGGTCGAGATTGAGATTGAAACGATGGTGGAGGGGGACTGGATCGTTTTGAGAATAGCCGACAACGGCAGGGGGGTTCCCGATGAAATCAAGGCAAAAATATTTGACGAAGGTTTTACAACCGGTGGAGGAAGTGGTCTCGGGCTGTTTATCGTGAAAAACATAACCGAACTCTATGGGGGAAAGGTTGAGGTTAAAGACAATGACCCGTCCGGAGCAGTTTTCGAGATAAGACTTCCAAAAAGTTTCTAGAGCACCACATCTTTTATGTGCTCCGGAATATCCTCATCACCCTCATATCCGAGAGCCTTGTCCACCGCATGTCTTGCAATGTATCCGGCTATGTGGAGGAGCGTTTCGTTGTACTCGTTATCCCTCTCCATACTTGCCGTGCATGGAAAGCTGTGATGAGCCTCAGAAACAACATTCCACAGTTCCCTCATCTCCCCTCTGACAACCTCTGAGAAATCGAAACCCCTCAGCTTAATTCCGATGTAATATGCACATCCACATGGCTGAGTCCTCAGGATTCTCACGTAGGCCTTTCCGTCCTCCAGAATGTCAATTTCGAACTCCGGGTAACCTATTCCCATCTCATCTATCATCCTGTTTATCGTGGGATGTTCCTCACTTTTCCTGAGATTGCAGAATGGTTTGGGTGCAGCAAACTCGATTCCGAGTTCTTCACATTTCTCCTTTATCTGTTTTGCAAGACCTGGCGAACACCACCCGGGCTCTTCAACCGGAACCACGAGAGCCTTTACCCTCCCCTCAAGCTTTTCCGGTAGCACCGCCAGTACATCTGGATGCAGGTTGATCGCAACGGCTATATCGGCGTCGGGTATGACCTTCGGAAGAAAATCCTCTGCATTTTCGATAAAATCAGGCATTGTTGTAGGGTCGGGCATTGAGAATGCAGCGATGATGTTCTTTGAGAAGTTGTACAGTCCCTCCTTACACTGTGTGCATCCGTCAATGCCGCAGGCTCCGTAAGCAGGGCATGAGTTGGGGTAGTTCATTATATTGGCAATGAATCTCTCTCCGAAAAATCCATGCTGGAACACTACAAGTTTCAAATCCGATGTGAACATGTTCTTTTTTAATTCCCCTGTAGATATAATGATTCTCCCTAAGACTTTCGAAATTCATCAGCCTCGTAGTAGCTAATTTTTTAAATTATCAGGTTTAATTATTAATTGTGGAACTCGTGACCTGGAAAAGAGTTGCAGGCTGGAGGTGCCGGCGCTGCGGAAAGTGCTGCAGAGACCTTGATATCATGGTCACGCCTGAAGAGGAAAGGAGACTGCAGAAGTACGGTGAAGTTTTTGAAAGAGGCAAAATACTGACATATCTCAGGAAATTAAACGGGAAATGCATTTTTCTGAGAGGAAACACGTGTACAATTTACAGTGAACGTCCAATGGCATGTGTAAAGTACCCCTTCTACTTCAGATTGAAAGGCGATGCAGAGGCTTTCTTTCAGGGTATCTACGTTTACGTCGATCCTTCATGCCCCGGACTGAAAATAACCCGGTGTCCTGTCCCAAATTTTGAAATCGCCGCCATCATCTACCAGTTGCTGAAAAATGAAAAACTTATTATAGTGTAATTTCAATATTGAAATATGGAAAAGGTGAGGGTACTTAGTTTGTCCTTTGCTCTGGTTAACGTTGCCGATTACATCACCACTGTTGAGGGTATTAATCACGGATTTCATGAGCTGAACAGCCTAGTGGCATCTTTAACCCCCGGTTTATTCCTCATGTTAAAAATTCTGATAGTATCCTCAATCACGGCCTTAATCATGCTTACCTGCGATCTCAGAAAGAGAAATGTTTACGCAAGAGGTGTTTACGTGGGTCTTATCGCCGGAATGGGCATCTCAACAGTTGTTATTGCAGTAATAGCAGCCCACAACGCACTGCTTCTGGTCGGTTTTCCGGAAATTGAAATTGTGACCAGAATATTCTCAAATATTCTGATCTAAAACCTCCAGAACCTCGGCTTTCAGGCTCCCCTTCCCACCTGTGGGTTCTGCGAGAGTTCTGCCGCAAATCAAACACTTGACAACCGTTGATGGGTGGTCAAAGATCGTCTGCTCGTGCTCGCAATCCGGACACTTCACCTTAATGAACTTGCTTTTTTTGACTGCCAACATTACCACCCCCTTACCTCTCCACAAGCTCAAATCTCTTTGCCCTCCAGGTCGGGCGGTGATGGGCTTTCTTGCATTCCGTACATCTGAACCTTATGTTGACCCTTTTGGTCGGCTTATCTCCTCCGGGAACCTTGCTGAACTTACCGAGATTTCCGACCTTTCCCCGCCTTGCCTTCTGTCTGTTAATCCATTTCAGCGAACTGGCCTTTCCCTTGCTAACCTTCTCCACTTCATGCAACGTGTGTTTTCCGCAATATTTGCAGAACGTTTTAATTTTCTTGGGATATTTCATCCTCTTTCACCTCTATCCTCTCTGCAACACCACCTTTTATCAGAGCATCAGCATTCAACTGAGGGAGTGTAACCACATCTTCTTTCCTCAATTTATATGTTTTTCCGTCAACACCCTGTATTTCAACATCTTTTTTAATCCTTACAAGTACTTTGTCATCCCTTTTGCGGATCTCTCCCTCAATAACGCTTTTCTTGAACTCCCTGATGATTTCCATAAGCCTCTTGAAAAAAGATCTCTCGTTACTGCACATATTTTCAATATCGCTCGTCATCTGCTGACCGCATACCTCAGCCCATGCAGCATTGATTATCTTGCCAGTCCTGAGCTCAAAAATCTTTCTTTGCAGCCGCCTCAACGCCCGTATTTCATCTTCGTATCTGAAAAAGTCAAAATCATTGGCGGAGGCTTTAAGCTCCTCTAGTTCCTTTATTCTTGCTCTTATTTTTTCATATAGCTCGTCATCAATTTTGGAGAGATGGTGACGGTTCTTCTCAACGAGGAGGAGCAACTCATCTATGTTCATCAAAGTCCTTACGAGTTCCTGAACTTTAATGTTGTTCATAATCTTTAAATCTTAGATAGCCAAGAACCTACATGGAGTTCCGTAAAGAGATTGAGGTGGCAAAGGTTCTTGTTGGCGGTAAGGTTGACGAAAGCGTTGTAGAAATTCGTTACGACCCTTTAACCCTCCAAACAACGAGAATCGTAAAGAAGAACTTTCCCATACAGAGCGGTGACTTTTCGGAGGAAATTGAGAGCACAAAAAGCTGGTGCCCTTTTTGCTCTGAAAGGATTGATCAAATGGCTGCCCGCGACCCGGAGATCATGAACGGGGAGCTTTGGAAAAGGGGTGAGGCGGTACTATTCTCAAACCTCATGCCTTACTCAAAGCACTCCCTCGTTTTGAGGTTGACGGAAAATCACTTTGTCGGCGTTTCGGAGTTTAAAACCAAGCATTTCATCGATGCCTTTATTCTGGTTCAGGATTACATCAAAAAGATACCTGACGGGAAATACTATGTAACAATCGGTATGAACTACCTGAAACCTGCAGGAAGCAGCATAATGCATCCCCATATTCAGGTCATGATTTCTGAAGTTTCCACGGACTACTTTGCGAGACTTGACTGGAGTGCACTGGAGTTCATGGAATCCAACGGGGTAGATTACTGGAAGAAGCTTGTGGAGGATGAGATAGAGGGGGAGAGATATGTCGGAAGGACTGACAAAACCGAATGGATTGCGGCTTTCGCTCCAAAGGGCTTCTTCCACATAATGGGTATCCCGGAGGAAAGGGAGTTTGCAGAGATGAGTGAGGAACAGCTTAAAGGCATTTCCAGCGGAATTGTAAAAATTCTGCGATATTATGGCAGTAAAAATCTCAACTCGTTTAACTTCACGCTCTACTGTGCTGACAGGCTTGGAGAGCACTTCAGAACGAACTTCCACATTGTGGCGAGATCTCCTTTCGGCAAGTATTACTGGTGTGACGTGTTCTACCCCAAAATGCTCCACGACGAGAGCGTTGTATTTTTCACACCAGAGGAGTATGCCAGAGAGATCAAGGAACGCTGGGAGGAGCTATGATTGTTGAGTCCTATCTGTACGAAAAGCTGAACGGAGAGGTGAGGTGCAACACCTGCTGGCATCGATGCAAGCTCAAAGAGGGAAAGTGGGGAATTTGCAGAACCAGAAAGAATGAAGATGGAGTTTTGAAAGTGTACAACTACGGGATGGCATCTTCAATAGCCCTCGATCCGATAGAGAAAAAGCCCCTGAACAATTTTAAGCCCGGAACCAAGGTGCTGTCTTTCGGAAGCGTTAGCTGCAACTTTAGATGCCTGCACTGTCAGAACTACGAAATCGCATTTGCAGACCTAAATTACACCTACATCAGGGAAATTGATCCCGGTGGAGTTCTAAGAATGTGCATGGACAGAAATGCGGACGGTGTAGCATGGACATACAACGAGCCTTCGATATGGCATGAGTTCGCTCTCGATAGCTCAAGACTTGTTAAGAACTCAGGATTTTTCGTCGTGTACGTAACAAACGGATATATGACTCCAGAGGCCGTAGATCAGTTTGAGGGGATTCTCGACGCTGCCAACGTCGATGTGAAGGCCTTCAGTGAAAGATTTTACAGAAAGGTTTGCAAGGCCAGTCTGGAAAACGTTATCAGAAGTGTTGAGTACATGCACAGAAAGGGAGTTTTTCTGGAGCTTACATACCTCATAATTCCGGGTGAGAACGACGACAGGGAGGAGATCAGGGAATTCGCAGAATGGGTTGTGTCAGTTGACGCAAGAATTCCCGTTCACTTTTCAAGATTCCATCCGGACTTCAGGATGATGGATAGGTCAGCAACACCGGTCGAGAAAATCGAAGAGGCAATAGGTATTGCGAAGAAAGCGGGTATTGAATACGTCTACGCAGGCAACGTTTGGGGTCATGAATACGAGAATACGTACTGCCCGAACTGCGGAGAACTTCTGATAGCACGGGAGGGTTTCTACGTTTACAACATAAATGTGGTAAAGGATCAACCACCGAGATGTCCAAATTGCGGTTACGAGCAAAACATCATTCTTTAAGGTGGTTTCTGATTATTTCGTCAACATTTTTTCTCACCGCAGAATAGTCATACGTGCATTCAACGATGTTTCCTGCCATCAGGCCGTTGAGGTTTCTCGGGTTGAATGGCTTTCTGCCACCGTACACGACTAGTGTGTCTGCCCTAAACTCCTCACCATCAACCTCAACCCTCTCAACTCTTTTTCTCCCGAACACCTCCGCAGGCTCTGTTGAATTCACGACCTCAACATCGTAGTCCATACTCACAAACTGCGAAGATGCAGTATCCACAACTTCACCTCCAGTCCTTGCAAGAACCAGCACCCTGCTCCCGATCCTGAATCCAAAGGCCAGCAACCTCAAAGCCGTTTCGAGGGTGTAAATACCGGCAACTCTTTTTCCATAAACTCTGCTTGCCGCCGGTGTTAGATCGGTAGCTCCAGTACAGATTACCGCCTTCGCATCACAGGTCTCAACACCTCTGGCACTCAGTACCTTAAAGGGCACGGTTGATAAAACACAGCCCTTCCTCACGTCCAGATCTTCACTCAGCTCGTTAATTTCAGAAATAAACTCACCGTATTGGTCTTTAAACTCTTCTAGCTTTTCAAAAATTCGCAGCTCCCCTCCCACAACTCCCGCATCATAGAGGATTGCATCAAACCCCATGTCCGTCAGAGCCCTGGCTACCCTCAAACCGGCATATCCGGCACCAACTACTGCATACTCCATGCGATATCACTCCCTTCAATCTCCTTTTTCGCCTCACCCGCATGTTCATACATAATTCTGATTATGCTGGCATGACACCTGCAGCAATCCATTCCAGCTCTGGTAAGATGCTTGACGGTATCAAAGCACCTGCCCTCCTCAAGAGCGTTCAAAATTTCGGCCTTGCTCACCATGTTGCATATACAGACAATCTCACCGAAATTCTCATCCTCCGCCACTGCTCTGTTTATTTCCATCTCATCCATCTCCGAAAGTCTTTTCCATTCCGGCTTCTTCAAATCATCCTTCTTTCTCAGTTCGAAAATGGATGAGAGCATTTCAACGACCATTTCAGCTATGGCTGGGGCTGCGGTCAGGCCGGGACTCTGAATTCCCGCTACGTTTATGAAGTTCCTGATCGGCTGGTTGATCACAAAGTCTTTCCCCGCAATTGATCTCACGCCGGCATAAACCGCAACAATCTCCTCAGGTCTTCTTTTAAACAGCGGCGAGAATTTTGCCAGTATCCCGTCAATCTCCCCCTTTTTCACTGAGGTGTCCTCCTTGCTCTCAACGTCAATCAAATTCGGTCCCCATACTGGCTTTCCGTCTATGCTGACCAGAGCTCCTCCACCCTTCGTCCTTTTGTTTGGCTTGAGTGGGATTGCCACAACCAGATGATTCGAGAAGCTCCTCTCACCGAAAACCAAATGTGTGCCCTTTCCAGGGGTGATTGTCATATCATAACCAACCATTCTCGAGATTTCGTCAGCATGCAGTCCGGCGCAGTTCACAACACATCTCGCCTCAAAATCACCTTTGGTCGTCCTGACAGTGAAGTGATCTCCCCTGTTCTCAATCCCAACAACCTCACAGTCGTAGTGGAATTCCACTCCGTTTGCCTTCGCAAACCTGCATGCAGAGGCAGTCATTTCAACCGGATTTACAACTCCAGCAGTCGGGAGCAGCAATCCTCCCCATATTTCCTCTCTGAGGTTGGGCACCATTTCCAGCACTTTTCTCCTGCTTAACCTCTTGGACCTCACTCCATTGATCCTGAAATAAAGCTGGATCAGAGGGATCGCAAGGAATGTGAGGATGTTCGTTGCAACGAGGATCAGACCAACCCTTTTAAAGGAGAAACCGAGTTCCTCAGCCTCCCTGTCCATCATGGCATTTCCCTTTAGACACAGCCTGCCTTTGAGGGAGCCGAAAGGTAGCTGCAAAGGGTGAATTATTCCAGAACATCCCTTGGTCTGATCCAATCCTGGTCCGGACTTTTTTTCCACTACAACAACGCTGAGTTCGTATTTTGATAGTTCCTTGGCCAGAAAGCTGCCGGTTACACCTGCGCCAACAATAAGCACATCCTTCACAATGTGCCTTTGACCCTCAGTATTAAAATTTTCACCATAGTGAATTGAGGAGATGGTATGTGATTGCCCTGCCGGGCAGTTTGATTTTTCAGAACCTTTAAATTCTCCCTGCCAACTTTCATCCGTGAAAGTCGAGATCGGAGACTTTGAGGAATGGCTGAGGGAGAGGGGTTACGATCTGATGATGGGGGAGGAGAACTTCAGGCTATATCTCAGGCTCGGTTTTTCTTCAATGCTTTTCTACAACAGCAATCTCCTGTTCAGTTTCATTCTCGACAGGATTGGAGTTAAAATCCCTGAGGATAGGGTGCCCGACAGAGCAAGATTTGAAATTGCGAAAAGAATTAGAAGGATTTCAGCCACAAAAAACACTCTTGAAATAGAAATTTAATCTCTGGTTTCAACTATTTTCTCCCTCTCGCTTGGAATCACCCTTATTTTTCCGTCCGGAAACTCGATCTCAAAGGTTTTCCCAATGACCCGATCAAGAAAGACCGCGAGAGCCGCGACCTCACTGTGGGGCTGCGTGCCAATGGAGACATTCATGTCACACATCTCGTAAACTTCAGGCGGCACTTTTTCGGCCCCCACAACGATCAGAACTCTCCTTGCCCTTTTAATATCCTCAATTTTCTCCGGTAAAGGTCTTCCGTACATCGTGAGATGTACTTTCAGTCCATCGAATTCCCTGAGAAGCTTTTTCCAGCTCACAGCCTCGATGAAAAAATCTCCACCCCATCTCTCAACAACATCCCGTACACTCTCAAAAACAGAGGAATCTTCCCTGTCAAAATAAATTCCCTTCGCTCCCAGAGCTCTTGCAGTTAAAGCAACGTGAGTTGAAATCCTTCTGTCCCTCTCTGGCCTGTGGCCGAGTCTCAGAACGTAAACCTCCATACTACCTCCTGTAAATTCTGTATATCGCCTCCTCAAATGTTTCGTCTTCCTTTTGGTAAAACACACCGCATACCTTTTTGTCAGAGCACAGCTTTAGTGCTGTCTGAACACTGTCAGCCCTTTCGACCCATTTTATCTCGTCTCTGATCCCCCAGAAATTGTTGAAGCTGACGCATGGCTGAAGGATTTCAACGAATGAAAATCCCCTGTGTTTCATTGCATCGTACATAATTTGTGCAAGCTTCTGGATGTCGCCGGCAAAGGCCCTCGCAACAAAGGTGGCACCGCTCATCAGCATAAGACTGCATGGTTCGATGGGATTTTCGGGATTTCCGTATGGTGTTGAACGCCCTTTTTGCCCTTTTGGACTCGTTGCTGTGACCTGACCCGTCGTAAGACCGAAAACACCGTTATTATGGAGAAAAATAGATATGTCTGTATTTCTCCTTGCCGCATGTATCAGATGTTCAATACCCTCGTTCATCGCATCCCCATCGCCCACAAAACCAACTGAAATCATTTCTGGGTTCGCAAGCTTGAAACCTGTCAGAAAAGGCGGAACCCTCCCGTGAATAACATGAAAGCTTGGAACTTTGAGATAATCAGCAATCTTGCCATGACATCCAATTCCGGATGAAACAACAACTCTGGCATTTCCAATCATTTTAACTGCCTTCTCAAACGCCCTCATGATTCCAAAGTTTCCGCATCCCGGACACCACGTAATCTTTGCAGAAGTTTTCACCCTATCACCTCCTGGCGAGCTCTTCTTTGACTTCCTCCGGTGTGAAAGGTCTCCCATCCCACCTCAGCACCCTTGCAACATCTATACCGGTCTCCCTCTCAATCAATCCGGCCAGCAACCCCCTGTAGTTGCACTCAACACAGATTACATTTCCACCAAGTTTCGGCAATATCAAAGGCCTTAAAAACCGAATTCCCAGTACCGAATAACCAAGCTCTTCTGCAGCTTCCAAAACTGCACCAAAATTGCTTCCCCACGTTACAATGGTATCCTGACCGTTCTTAATAAGCCAGTACGGCTCAAGTTTCTTAACTTCCTTCAGAATCTCCTCTTCCTTTCTCATTCTTTTCGCATACATCTCAGTTGCCATTTTCGCATCGTCGGTTGTTATTCCAAACTCATCGTGCTCGTTGCTGTTGCATTTAACAATTGCAGGCGGTACTGCAAATCTCGAAATCCCGCTCTCTGTAATCTCGTACCTCGGAAACACATCATCTGTAACAGAACTGAAAATATCCACCTCCTCAACTTCAACTCCATCTAAATCCTCGTTCTCATAGCTCTCGGTCATGTGCTTCTCCGTAAGAAGAATTGTCGGTGTCTGGAACTTCCATGCAAGATTCAGTAAAGTGCCCGCCAGAATGTAGGAATCCTTCAACGTAAGCGGAGAGGCAACGATAACCGGAAATTCTCCATGTGCCGGGCTGAGGGAGAAGTAAAGGTCCTCCTGCGCTGTAAATGTAGCCATACCTGTTGATGGAGCACTTCTCTGAGCTAAAATGATTAAAAGCGGTATCTCTGCCATCGCAGCAAGACTTATGCTCTCGGACATTAAAGCAAAACCTCCTCCGCTCGTACCGGTAGCACTTCTCTTTCCTGCATATGCACTGCCTATGGCCATCATAATTGCCGCAATCTCGCTTTCTGGCTGTATGGCATAAGCAAGCTTCTTTTTTGCAAGAAAATGAAGAACCGGTGATGCCGGTGTCATTGGATAGGCAAAGTAATATTCAAGCCCCGCATCGACCATTCCGAGGGCAATGGCCTCCGACCCCGAGAACACATTTCCATCCTGAGATTTTTTTGCAGGGATTTCCATCAACCTATCAAAATTTCTCTCGGCATAATCAAACGCAATTTTTGCCAGTTCCACGTCAACTCCCGATTTCTCGCCGTACTCTGACTGAAAGACCTCATTCAGGAATTTTAACTCCACACCTGATAGATGGCAGAAGCTGCCAAGAGCAGCCGCATTTCGGTAAAGAAATGACAGATTTTCTTCTTTCACAAATTCTGAAAGTGGAACCGGGAATGAATTTGAATACTCACACTCGAACTTGGCATCGTGAATAAGAAAACCCTTCAACCTCTCTATGTGATTTTTCAAAACATAATCCTCAAGGCATATCATTGCATCGTAATAAAACCTGTGTGCGTGCACCTTTCTGTCCGATATTCTGACAACACTTGCATTATGCCCTCCTCTGATAAGGGACTCGTATTCCTGATACACGAACACATTGTATCCCATCCTGGAAAAAAGCTTGGCAAGTACTTCCCCTGCCTCTTTAACACCATCCCCAGCCGCTCCCGCGATACAGACGTTGAAGTCGAACATGTTCGAAATGAGTTCTTTAAAATTTATAACATTTTGGTAATAGTACTTTAACAGCCCTATCCAGGACTTCTATTTCTGCATAACCCTCCCCGACGGGATTTCCGTCGCACGAAATTATCTCATCAGCCCACACTCTCACCGTTTCATCATCAAAACTCATCGTCTGTGTTACAATCGGTTCAATTTTCCTCAGATCATCCTTGGTGTACGTCGAAACCACTATGCCCTCACTCACACATGCAACAACTGCCTTAAAATTGAGGAACGCCGAGAGAGATGCCCCTCCCGCAGTACCTTTCCCGAGAAATCTCCTGTCAGATAAAGAAAAAAAGACGTTGCCAAATTCCCCCTCCACGATCCTCTCTCCCACCTCAACACGCGCCCTGAATTTTCTCGGTAATGCAACAGCCCTCTCTCCCATCATGAACTTTCTCGCATCAACCTGAACTCTTTTATTTCCAACCGTCGCCAGAATCGTGGAGCCAACAACAACGTCGTTGAATGCAATCCTTTCTTCATTCCCTATCTTCAATTTCAGCCCCCTCATATCACATGATTTGAGCTCATCAGGATCGAAATCCGGCGGACATAAAACAGGACTCACATTGGTTGTGCCGATACCAATGCAGAGTAACGGACTCTCCGGTCTTGCCGAAGCCGCATCGCTTACGGTTCCGTCCCCACCAAAAACAGCTATCAGATCCACAACCCTATCAATCTTTTTAACCAGGTCTACGGTGTCATCTCTTGTTCCCTTTAAGGGTATTTCGACTGTCCGGGGATTTAACACTTCGAGAATTTTTGCTGTATTCCCCGAAGTCCACACCTCACCTCCGAGCTTTTTCAGGGTGCTGACTATGAGTTCAACCTTCTCCTGGTTCAGCCCACCACCAGCGGTTGGATTCACAACAACCCCCACTCTCACACCATTCATTTGCTCATCATTTTTTTAAATCTCTCCCCAGACCTTGACCCATGCGGGTTAGGGTAACAAAAATGCACGGGAATGGAAATGATTTTATTCTGGTAGATGAATTCAAGGAGGTCATTATCCCGGAAAATGAGAAACCAAAGTTCGTTAGAGCGGTCTGCCACAGAAATTTTGGTGTGGGTGCGGACGGTGCTCTTTTCGTTCAGCCATCCGACAGGGCGGATGTCAGGTTCAGATATTTCAACAGCGATGGCAGTGAGGCTGCGATGTGTGGTAACGGGATAAGATGCTTTTCCCGTTATGTCGTTGAGGAGGGCTACGCAAGCAACAGGTTGAAGGTGGAAACTCTCGCAGGCGTTCTCGAGCTGGAGGTATACAACGAGGATGGATGGTGGGTCAGGGTTGATATGGGAAAGCCAAGATTTGAAAAAGAGAGCATACCCGCTGTGGAGGACGTCTGGGGGTACGAAATCGAATTTGAAGGTGAGAAATACAAACTCTACGCCGCAAACACGGGTGTTCCGCATGTTGTTATTTTTGTCGATGACCTGAATTTTGACATCATACCGCTGGCAAGAAAGGTGAGATACCTCAATGTGTTCCCGGAAGGGACGAATGTGAACCTTGCAAAGGTTGAGAGCAGGAGCAGGATAAGGATAAGAACGTACGAGAGAGGTGTGGAAGATGAGACTTTGAGCTGTGGAACGGGCAGCGTTGCAGTTGCAGCGATAGCCAGCGAACTTGGGATGGTTGACGAAAAAGTAGAGATTATCACAAAAGGTGGTGTGCTGAGAATAGAGCTAGCAAAGGATAGCGCATACATGACCGGCAGAGCGAACAGGGTTCTTGACGGATTTGTTAACGTAAAGGAGTTATATGAGGTTTGAGAACAGACTTGTACTGTCAGCAATGGCAGGAATCAACGATGCGGATTTTTGCAGGAATCAGAAGGCTGCTCTGGTGATTCTTGGTGGGTTTAGTGCCGATAAAACAGCTATGGAGGCTGCAAAGATGGCTGCAATGAGAGGACGGAAGGAATTCATTTTTTCCGAACCGCTGGATGGAATAGAGAGGGAGATAAAAAACCTTAAAAGAGAAAAGTTTGCTGTAAATGTCAGATCCGGCAGTCTTGAGGGTTATATGGAGGTTGCAGAAATTGTGGAGAGATACGGTGGAATACTGGAGATCAATGCTCACTGCAGACAGCCCGAATTCGTTTCGGCTGGGTGTGGTGAATGGCTGCTTTTCAATCCAGAAAAGCTACTGGAAATTACACGAGAAGTTTCCAAAATTTCCACAACATTTGTGAAAATTCGAGGAAGTCATCCGATTGATTACGAGAGGCTTGCATCCAAGATCTTCTCAGCGGGGGCAAAGGCAATTCACATTGATGCAATGATTCCAAACGGAGGCTGCAATTTTTCTCTGATCAGCAGAATATCCAGATACGGCCCCGTTATAGGAAACAACTCTTTCACGGATATTGAGAGTGGAGAAAAGATAATCAGGTCGGGAGCGAGAATGGCATCGGCGGCAAGGGCTGTTCTCAAGGACATGAAATTTTTTGAAAAGATGCTCAGAAGTGGGATTCTTTCCCAGCCCGTTGAGCTCTAATCGTGGGCTGTGCCTACAAGCTCAGTTATGGTACAGTTATTTGCCCTCGTGTATGCAATGAGACTTTCCTTGAGGCTGTAGAAGATCCTTCTGCTGTAATATACCGCCGATCCTATCTGCACAGCGTTCGCTCCTGCAAAGATGAACTCCAGAACGTCCTCAAAGCTCGTAACACCTCCACACCCTACAACCGGGATCTCAAGCTCCCTGTAAAGGTCGTAAACGCATTTCAATGCTATCGGCTTGATTGCCTTTCCACTGACCCCTCCAGAAATGTTGCTTAGAACCGGCTTTTTTGAAACAATATCTATTTTCATGCCCCTCAGTGTATTTGAAATCGATATTCCATCCACCCCTACCTTCTCGAGTTTCTTCGCAAGATTGACATAATCATGCATTGCAGATATCTTTGCAAAAACAGGATTTTCAGTGGAATCCTTCAACGCCATTACAATCGCCGAAGACAGTTCCAGATCACTCCCCACATCGTAACCTGCACCTTTGACGTGTGGGCAACTGAGGTTGATCTCGTAACCGTGTTTGAATGGCAGTGATTCGTCAAATATCTCAGCCAGCCTTGAGAAATCCTCGGGCGTATACCCGTAGAGGCTTACAATCAACGGTGACTCGTTTGTAAAATCCTTTAGCTCCTCTGCAAATTCGACTGCAGGAGGTGATGCAAGACCCACAGCATTGATCAGACCGCAACTCCAGTTTATAACGGTAGGGTTTCTGTAACCTTCTCTCCCCTCCAAGCTTACAGATTTTGTCACAACTGCCCCGGCATCCCTCGCAATGAGGTTGAGAGAATGAACGCTGCTTCCCAAAACGCCACTTGCCAGCATCAGAGGATTTTTCAGTCTCAGACCGCACAGCTCGATCTCCAGAGGATTCATTGATAGTTGTTTTTCAGAGGGTTATAAAGATTTAGCCATCAAACAAAACAATTAAATCTCCGGAATCGAGGTAAATTGTGGAAAAAGTACTCCAGCTTGTAAGGCGGGGTGAAGGAGAGAATATTGAATTCAAAGAGTTTCTTACCTCTTACCACCTCAGGGAGGGTAGATTCAGGCAGCTTGCCTGTCAGATGAACCACAGGATCATAATGGGAAAGGGAAAGGCCATTTACGTTATTGGCGTTTCTGATTCCGGACAGATAAGAGGTATTGATGAGAGCAAGTTTGAGGAGACTGTTGAAATTCTGAAAAAGCTTGCTGAGGAGGTTGAAGCAGAGTTAAGCTCTGTAGAGAGATACAGCATTAATGACGGGCTCGTGGGCATAGTTGAAATCAGAAAAACAAATGCGAAAGAGCACATACTTGTCGGGACCGCCGGACACGTTGATCACGGTAAATCAACCCTTGTAGGCTGTCTGATCACAGGAAAACCGGATGATGGAGATGGTGCAACGAGAATTTATCTGGATGTTCTCAAGCACGAGATTGAAAGGGGATTGAGTGCAGAAATAAATTTTGCCGTTTTTGGATACAAGAATGGCAAAACCATAAGACTGAAAAATCCTGTAAGTAAGAGCGAGAAGGCTCTTGTGGTGGAAAACGCTGACAAGCTTGTCAGCTTCGTTGATACAGTGGGCCACGAACCATGGCTGAGAACTACGATAAGAGGTCTGCTGGGACAGAAAATAGATTACGGTCTGCTTGTGGTTGCTGCAAATGACGGAGTAATGAGGACAACAAGAGAGCATCTTGGAATCCTGCTTGCAATGGAGCTCCCTGTAATTGTGGCAATCACAAAGGCAGATATGGTTTCTGAAGACAGGTTAGAGGGAGTTATCCGGGAGGTTTTCTCCACACTCAGAAGGGTTGGCAGAATACCATTCCTCATGAAAAGTCCAGAAGATGCGGGCAAAGTTTCAGAGCTTATGGCAGAGAACAGACTTGTCGTTCCCGTTGTCGTGACCTCCGCTATAACTCTGGAAGGCTATGACATTCTTGAGGAGATCTTCTTCCACCTTCCAAAACGCTACGTGTCTGAAGAGGACTTTTTGATGTATATCGATAAGATCTACAGAGTTACGGGCGTTGGTACCGTTGTTAGCGGAAGTGTGAAGAGCGGTGAGCTGAGGGAAGGGGAGGAACTCTACATAGGGCCGTTTGAGGACGGAGAATTTAGAAAAGTGAGGGTCCAGAGCATCGAAATGCACCACTACAGGATCGATAGGGCAAAAAGCGGGGATATAATCGGAGTTGCGCTGAAAGGTGTGAGGTACGACGAATTGAGAAGAGGGATGGTTCTGAGCAAAAATGAACTCAATGCAGTCTGGGAATTCGATGCAGATGTTTACGTTTTCACTCATCCCACACTGATAAGTGCTGGCTACGAGCCAGTCATGCACGTCGAAACGATTTCGGAGACCGTTACATTCGTTGAGATCGACGGAGACTACCTGAAGTCCGGAGATAGAGGAAAGGTGAGGATGAGGTTCAAATACCGCCCGCATTATGTTTACGAAGGTCAGAAGTTTATTTTCCGTGAAGGAAGAAGCAAGGGGATGGGAGAGATAACAAAAATCTTCGTATAATGCTGAAAATAATATTTCCATTCAGAGCGGCGGAACCATCCATTGCAATCTCGGCTGGAACCGGGCTGTTGAAATCGGACAAAAACTGTAGAGATACATTTTTATAAATTGACCGCAAAAGTCCTCTCATGGAGGAAGGAGTGACGAGAATCGGTGTAAGCCTCCCAAAAAATCTTCTTGATGAGTTTGATAAGATCATATCAACAAGAGGCTATTCATCAAGGAGCGAAGCGATAAGAGATGCGATAAGAAACTACATTTCCGAGTACAAGTGGCTTGAAAGCGAAAAAGGGGAGGTCGTGGGAGCTCTCGTTGTTGTTTACGATCACAACGTAAAGGGTATCAGCGATATGATCATCGACTTTCAGCACGACTACAATGATGTCGTCACTTCAAGCACGCACATCCATCTGAACAGGGACCAGTGTCTGGAGTTGATTCTGGTTAAAGGCAGGATGGATGAGATAAGGGGTCTTGTGGACAAGCTCTCAGCGGCCCGAGGAGTGCTAAACGTCAAGCTTATTACGGCAGTGAAGAGATTTGAGTGACTAGGGCTCATAACTTGCAAATCCTCTGCAAATAAGGAAAACTGCTGCATATTCAGGGAGCTTCACCCTCCCCGGATAAACTCTGGTGTCAACATCTCCCAGTCTGAGATGCATTTTTCTGCTAACCTTTACAACCACCTCTTCACTGCCAAAGGCTACTGCTTCTTTAAGGGGATTGAAACTGTCGATATCCTCCACCTCTGTCACCTTCAGCCCGGTTTTCCCGTGAAGACTTCCAGGCAGCCTTATCAGCCGTCTGGTGTCTGCTGTTACGGGGGCATCTATGTGGACTCTCAAAACAGTCTCTGCATGATTTCTGAACTTATCCAATGCCTTCAAAGCCTTTTTTGTGAGCTTATCCTTTCTGAGATCTTTGACAGTTATTTTTAGCTCTTTAGCTAGGGACTCATCCTCCTCGAGCTTCTTTCTCATGTAGTTGAAGAACCTCCTTGCGGCATTAGAACTGGCAAATCTGCCGTCTTCAATCAGTACAGGTGAGTTTAAGGTCAGATAATCCACTATCTCCCTTCTCTCCGCACTCCCAAGCCTCAAAAACTCCTCATCGTGAACATGAACGTGATATCCTCTCCCACCAGAAAAGTAAACATCCATGTCCCTGACACCAAAATCTGTTTTCAATATATTTACTAGCTTTTTCAGCTCCCTTCTGGCTAGCTCGAGAGCCCTTTCAAAAGAGTTCGTTCTCACAGGCAGGTGATCCGCATCTATGTCGAAAATCAGATCTGCGCCGACCCATTCCTTGTCCTCCATTCTGGCCTCATCCGGTCTTTCATAGTATGCGGACGAGAAGTACACATGTGCAGGTATTTTCGAGAGCAAATACGCTCTGAACTCCTCATACGACCTGAATGAAATGTGTCTGAACATTACGAAATCAGGGAGAAGCTCCAGCGGTACAAAGGCAAATTCCCTTTTTCTGAAGTGGGGTGGAAGTGAAATGTCATTTTTAGAGTAAAACTCCTCAAACTTTTTCTCCAGATACAGCTTGGTCAGATCCATCGCTAGGCCCTCAGAATCTGCAACAAAACCCTTCTTTTCCTCCTCCTTGTATCGAAGTTGATTATGACCACCTGCTGCCACCTTCCCAGAATCAGCCTCCCATTCACGAATGGTACGAGCAAAGAGGGGCCAATAATGCTGGCCCTAACGTGTCCCGAGCCATTGTCGTCTCCCCATGTCCTGTGATGCTCGTAGTCCTCACCATACGGAGCAATTTTTTCCATTATTCTAGGAAGGTCTTTTTTCAACCCGGGTTCATACTCGATTGTGGTTACAGCCCCTGTTGAACCGATATTAAAAACCAGCACCGCCCCCTCATCAATCCCCATCCTCTCAACATACTCGTCCACAAATTTCCTTAGCTCTTCGGTGATGTCCGCCATATCTCCAAAACCATCGAGTTCCACCTCAATCTCCCTTATCATGCTCCCTCCCCCAGTAGTAGAAGGCAAGACCTCTGTAATTGAAAAGCTTACCATCAAAGTGATCCCCATAAAGTGGTTTCACTATGCAATCTGCCCCAATCTCTCCTGCAACTCTTAGAATGGCCGGAACTATTTCAGGTGGAGGCCTGATGGAATACACGAGGCTTGCTTTGTCGTATATCCACAATCTGGGACTGTTGATGTCATCAACAAAAAATCCCACACCATCCGGAACTTTCCTCCTTACAACATCTGTTGCAACAACGTGAAGTCCGGACTTCGCCAGCATCTCTGCTACAGCCGTAAAATTCCCGATTCCTACCTCAACAACCTTCCCCCTGTATCTCCCGGCGATAAATTCGGCAAGCCTCAGCATGAATAATCTATATATCTCAAAATGACAATTAAGTTTTGTGCAGAGCATAATTATCAGAGACTACAGCACCAGGGATTTCAAGGAGATTTTGGAGATAGATAAGGAAGCCTTCTCGCCGAGAAATCCGGCTTACGATGTTTACGTCTATCTGACCTACGGAAGTGACCTGCTTGTGGCCGATCTGGGGAATAAAATAGCTGGCTACATCGTTACCATGGACGTTGACGAAACCACGGGAAAAATCATAGCGTTTGCTGTCAGAAAGGAATTCAGGAGAATGGGGATCGGAAAGATCCTGCTCGGCAGTGCGATTAAAAGACTTGAGGGGCGAGGGAAAAAGAAAATTATTCTGGAAGTGCGGGTTTCAAATATACCTGCGCAAGAACTGTACAAAAAATTTGGATTTAAAGTTGCTGAGATTATTCCTGGTTACTACAGCGATGGTGAAGATGCCTATCTCATGATTCGCACATTTCAGGAACAATAGACTCTATGACTATTCTCAAATTCTCGTTCTCTATCAGGTCATCCGGGCTGCGCTCTTTAAACACTTCCGATATTCCCTTACACAGCAATAAAATTGCCTTTTTGTGGTCCGATTTGCTTTTGTGGATGTGTACAGGCTGTACACCCAGCTCATCATAGCTCCTGAAGTGGCCATTTGCAATGCCTGCATTTTCGAAAAGTTTTTTAACATGGTACAGTGTCATGTGCAGAAGGACGATTTCCTCTTTGTGCATGGGGCATCACTCCCTTCGGGTTGTACTCACGATAACTTAAAAACCTTTCTGCTGCTTAAAGGCTAACAAGCTTCTATAATGTTTTATTCTTAAAAATTAAGCCGGTAAAGAATTATCGAAATTTTAAATTTTTAAAAAATATTATTTATCCACCAGAGATTACTCTGATCACTTTAACTTCGCCAGGCTCCGCCACGTCATCTGTGGGTACCGGGAGCCCGTCCTTAACGACGACCACGGACTCAGGATTGATTCCAAGCGAATCCAGAATTTCCGAGTACCGCTGACCATTAACTTCAACTGTAACCTCCTTTTTATCAAAACCGATAAAATTAATTTTGAGCTTCATTCTTCCGGGAGAACCTCTTTTGATATCTCCTTAATGCTCTCTCCAGCACGGACGTTCTTTATTTCCGGTACAATACTTTCGATCAGCTTTTCATCTTTGCTAAAAAGCTTTCTCTTGCCCTTTCTCCTGTACTTTCTCCAGTTGAACCTCCTCATGGAATCACCCAATCTAATATAGTGTGAGAGGAAATAGAAATAGTTTTTGATTCAGACTGCACCTTCCGGATACCCTCAATCATAACACGCCCTTTGTTGGTGATCTGTCTTGTGAGAAAGCTTATCGATTAATGCAGAAGGGGATCAGATAGCTCAAGATAACATGAACGGTTTTAATGGACGTTAATTTGAAGTTACTGTCGGGTTGCTGGCGTTTTATGTCATTCTCGGCAGCACATCAGAAATCCACGAGAAAACTGTATATTTCCAAAAAAATTAAAAATGGCTTTCACACTACATGCAATCTTGATCGGGAGAATAAATGGGCTCGCCCGGATTCGAACCGGGGCTAAAAAGGGTTACTGGCTTTAACTTCCCCACTGAATTTCTCGATGAGCTTAAGAAGACTAAAATTGATCAAGGATACAAAGTAATTCAAAAGGCAATAGCTCACGGAAGAGTGAATGCAGAAACAATCAGGAAGTGGCATTTTAACTTCATGATAATCGAGAACGATGTTCCAGAATCCATAGCCGATTTTATTCAGGGAAGAAGGCCTGACAACCTCTTCATTCGGTATGTGTGCTCCACACTTCAAACAAACCCCACTTCCTCTTGAAACATTCCCCTCGGGAGCCTTACCCTCTTTGACCTCAAGCTTCAGCTCATCACCTTCAACTTCGTAAGCGAGATAAAGTTCCTTCTTTTTCGTTTTGGCAAGCTGCCATGAGCCAACCAGAGGAGTTTCAAAACCGCACTGCGGGCATTTAACCACCCAAGCAAATATGTAGGCTGCAACATCCTTCCTATCGTGCTTCGGATAAAATCTGCCGAGCTCCTCTTTCAGCTCGCTGAATATCTGCTC
This sequence comes from Archaeoglobus neptunius, assembly GCF_016757965.1. Lineage (NCBI taxonomy): Archaea > Methanobacteriati > Methanobacteriota > Archaeoglobi > Archaeoglobales > Archaeoglobaceae > Archaeoglobus > Archaeoglobus neptunius. The sequence continues at coordinate 85,222 of NZ_JAEKIW010000003.1, forward strand.
CGCATACTTCTTAACGTCATAATAGAGCTTCATCCCGTACTTCTTCGGATATTCAAGGGTGGCTTTGAGAATCAGGTAAGCAACGGGGTTGTAATCAACAGCCACAGCATTGCACCCAAGCCTTAAAGCTTCAAATGGAATAGAGCCTCCACCGGCAAAGGGATCGAGAACTGTGGGCATTTCCCCCCACGTTTTGATTATGGCGTCTTTCAGATACTCTGCTGGCGGATTCTGGGTGTGTGCTCTTGGGCCTTTACTGATATCTTTGGGTATTCGCAAAATATGCAGTAGGCTTGTTTTTAGATCACCATTTCCAAATGTTTTTGGCAGATTCTCTTTCGAAACTAAAGCCCCCAGAACTGCCGCTCTTGCGGTGATTAATGGCTTTCTCGCCCACCAGTAATGGAGTTCAAAGGTAGGAGCCCTTCCAAGCTTTTCCTTCTTAGCCTCCTCGCTAATCTCCTCAACCGGGATGAATTCCTCGATCAGCAGCCTCATCGGATCACCTATCTCAGGTTTTCAACATCTGAGATGAGTGTAATGCCCTCATTCCTGCAGGCTTCTTCATAATCAGTATCGAGACTCGCCAGAGCATCCAGTTCGTAGTGCTTGCAGGTTGCCAATATTAGGGCATCATTTGGAAGCAGCCCGTATTTCTGGATGAAATTATTTGAAATGCTCACAACCTCCCTATTGATCTCCAAAAAGTTCGCAAGCTTCAAAGCTGGGTATATCAGTTCTACAAACTTCTTACCGGCAGCAGAAACAAGTTCTCTATTTTTCTTCAAATCAGGGTACGATTTCTCGGAAAACGTTCTTATGAAGATGTATGCGACCTCTGAATAAACAACTTCGTTGATATACAGCTCTTCTCCAATCACTCTTTCCAGCAGGCTACTTGCATTCTTGTTTCCTTTAAAATGCTCTATGAAGATGTTACTGTCCAAAAATATCTTCATACATTTCAGCCTCAAGTTCCTGCCAAGATTTTTCTGTTTTGAGCACTCCTTTGGTCTTTTTCAGGGTTTCGAATCTTTTTATTGTATCCTCTACTTTCTTCTTCAGAATTTCCTCAATTTCTTTTTCAGAGCCTTCAAGCTCCTTGGGTATTCTTGCCTTAATCGTTATCTCGCCCATTTCCAGCACCTGTTTAACATAAGCTTTTAACCTTAAAAAATTACCTGAAAATGTCACTTTATCCACAGAATATCCGGATAAACTCCGTCAAACTCCTTGTCTCCAGTTACAATAACCCCTTTCCTGTCAATAGCAGTGGCAACAACAAAGGCATCAGCATAGGATAGTTTGTGAATGGCTTTAATTCTTGCAGCGATCAATGCAATACTCTCATCAACTCCAACGAACTCCAAATTCCACCTCTTCACGATGGCTATCGCCTCGTTTGCCTTTGAAACACCCAATTCTCTCGCAATGATGTAGTAAACCTCCCCAAGGTTGACGTAGTTCATGAATATCTTTACCTCTCCTCTCTCAGCCTTTTCAAGCAACTCCTCGACCTTATCCGCTCCCTCTTCATCGCCGAGATAGGCAAGAACTGCCATAGCATCAAGGACGTAGTTCACTTTCTCATCTCCCTCCTCTTCTCCTCCTCTTTGTATTCGGCAATTATCTCGTCCAGCTTCCTCTTGAATTTCACGAATCCCCTTCCCTTGGTTTCAGGGACTGGCACGATGACTATCTCACCTCCAAAATCAAGTATTTCAACTTCCTTTCCCGCTTCAATTTCGTATTTTTTCCTCAGTTCAGCGGGCAGAACAAGCTGCCCCTTGGTGGATACCTTTACTGGCATAATAATCTGTCTTACTTAATCAGTTATATGTTTTACCTTTGTGAATTACAGCAAACTTGTCTCAAGCTCCCATAGGTTATTCTCACTTTTGACTTAAATCTGAATCGAAACAAATTATTTATCTCTTCAAAGCTGAATGAATACGGGTGAAATTATGAACGAAGCACTCCTCCAAGAAATTTACAGCGAGATAAAAAAGATAAGAGAAAAACTCGAGCAGCTTGAAGAGCTCATAATACCGCCGGAGAAAGTTTCTGATGAGGAACTTCAGGAAATCAGGAAGCTGAAAGAAGAATCGTTAAAAGGAGAGCATGTTGATTGGGATGAGTTGAAGAGGGGGCTTGGTGTTTAGAGTCGTTGTTCACAAAAAGGTAAACAAGGAGCTGAAAAATCTACAAAATATTGATTAAACCAGCCCATACAGCACCCTGAAAGCGTAAGCTCCATTCTTCGTTGATGAGAGCTTCCATGCCCAGAAAAACACTTCTTCTGGCGGTAAATTGAGAACTACATCTATCAGCTTGTACCTCTGCTCCGCCTTCTTCATTGAGTTTAAAACTTTAAAGGCAACGTAAACCCTCATCGCCTTCTCAACGTCATCCGTTTTTTCCTGAATTTTGAGCTTCTTCATCAGTTTTTTAATCGCATCTTTTCTCCATGCAGTGGCTGAGGCTATTTTCATCCTGTAACTCTTCTCCCTGTTCTGGTAGCTCTCATACATCGTTATGTACTTAGGGGTTTCAACCACCTCGTAAACAGTATTTCTGATGGCGAGCATCATTCCACCCAGAACTGCTTCTCAGACTTTGTTGAAGTGAGCTCCTCCGCAAATATTCTGAAGTCATCGTTTATTTCAGCATCAGTTTCAAGTTCTATGGAGTATTCAGGATTTGCATCCAGCTCAGTAATTTTCTTGAGAATCTCCGCTATCACTCCTACCTTTTCAATCTCAGCTCCACATCTGAAAACAACGCTCCCCCTCACGTCAACCTTAATCCTGCCGGCAAGGTTGAGGAAAGATACGGCTCCAGATACACTCAGAGAGTCCTCTTTGAGATCTGAACCCTTACCAGCAATTCTCAGCAGCTTAACCTTCTTCCCCCTTAACTCCTCAAATTTCTCAATTAGGTTCTGAACGTCAACTTTCTCCATTTCGGGCATCGGTGGCGGAGATGGAGGTGCAGGAGTGCTAATCAACCTCTTCTTAATTTCTTCCACATAGTCGCTTTTGAAAATGAAATCTCCATCTTTACCAAACCCTGAAATTATTTCCTCAGTCTCATTTTCATTCACTTCAACCCCATCTTCCAGCTTTTTAACAAGAGATATTTTCCCACCATACAGCTCAAGCCTCTGAGATCTTTTCGCTGCATCAACGATATCTTTTCTGCTTAAATCCGGAATTGCTGACTCAATGTATGAAATTTCGGCATAGTTGCTGTCACCAAGCACTTCGAGAATTCTCTGGGCAATTCTGTCGGCTCTCTTTTTCTCCGCAGCTTCCAGCAGTTCTTCAGCAAATTCTTTTTTCAGGATGTAGTCCGAATCTCTGACATCCTGAATCTCACTGCGGATCTTCAAACTTCTAACTATTTCTTCACTTTTTGTAAGATCAACTTCCTCTGGTTTGCAAACCTCTCCTCTATATAATGCAAGCTCCCCATCTCTAACCAGCTCCTTTATGCTCCCTTTGAGGTATTTAGCAGGAACGAAAGGGTAGCTCGTCGAATTTGCTATTGTACTTATCAGCTCTGAAACCCTCATGTGCTCTCTTTCCATGCCCATAACTCCGTTAATGTAATCCACGCTTACCGAACTCAAAACCTTGCCCCATTTTCTTTCAAGTTCTTCAAAAATCCTTTCCGTGTATTTCGCCTTTTCATCGTAGGTTATCGGCGAAAGTTGCCTGACCACATGGTCATTCCTCTGGAAGAATCCAGTGTATGAGTAGAGGTTTACAAGCTTTTGAGCTGTTTTTGCGTAAATTCTTTCCTGTATTGACTTCAATTCCCTGAGGAATTCCTTATCCTTTGCCCTCTCCTTTTTAAGCTTCTCACAGGCAATGAGCTCTTTCACGTCATCCATAAAGGAAGGGATCTCCCAAGCAACCGGGAAAAGGAGTACAACTGAATTTCTGTTTGGAGTTGTAATCGATAACATGCTTGAGAAAATCCTGCTGTAAACCTCTCCAGCCACTACATCCTCGGATTCGCTTTCGTATTCTTTGGTCCTCTTCAAACTTGCATACAGCCTGAATACCTCTTCGTAATCAATTAAAAAGATGTTGAGCTTTTCCGGATTCGTACTGTCTCTCTTGATTTCCTTCTCAAAGATGTTAACTGAAACCACATCTGTAGAGGGGATTATCTTTCCAACAAGCTTTTTCTGCAGGTGAAGCTTCACCTCCTCATCCTTAACATCCTTAGCAGCATACCTCACAAGGGCTCTCGGATTCTCCTCGGTCTTGAAGTAGTATCTGTCAGTCCCCTCCGCTCTGAAGATGTGCGTGGCAATTTCATCGTACAATTTTTCGAGATACGCATCTATCGTTGAAGGGTTGAGACTCTCATCTCCCAGAACTTTAAATATTTGCCTGCTATTGGCACCTTTTTTGGTCTCATCCGGATAGAGAGAATAAAGATAAACTGCAGTGGCTACTCTCACGAAATTGCCAAATCTCGTTTTTCTATCCGCTATCTGTGCATGAGCCGTGCCTTCAGCCGTAGCAATGTCCGTTTGGATAACCTGATCAAGCTTTGCACCAAATACCTTGTCCGCAAGTTTTCTCATAAGTTCCGGATCGGATAGATCAACTTCCCCAGCTGAAATGAAGATGGTGGTTTCTGGAAGCTCATCTGCATGCCTCAGCAGATTTACAATAACCCTTGCCATTATCTTGAGAATCCCTCTCGTTCTTTGGAATTCCTCGTACATACCTATTCTACCAAAGAAAATCTCTTCTACGAGTTCCGGATTAAAAGGATAACATTCAAACAATCTTTCCTCACTGATGGACTCTCCGATACCAAGTTTTGTCACGTAAAGGTCGTGTAAAGCTTTAGCAGCCTCCTTTGCGTATTTTTCATCAATACTTTTCACAAATCTTTTCTTCAGAATTCTGATGATGTCTTCTTTGGCAACAGGAGCGATTTTGGTTGCCCCTCTTTCGGCAATGGTTGTTATATCCCTTAGAATTTCCGATTCTCTCTTGTATGCTTCACTCTCCGGTATCTAAGTATTACAATTGAAGTTCTTGTCGCCTCAACTGCAACGAAAAGAGAGTGAATGAATCCCTTGTTCTGAGCTACCCTTGCTTCATCATTCAATATCTTGGAAATGTAAACCACAAGCTCATCAAGCAGAAATACAACAGGTCTTCCTACTTTTCTGATAGCTGTCTCGATGTCTTGGGCTGTTGGTGGTGAGGTGCGGGATGCGAGAGTTTCATCTCCGAGGATTTTTCCTATGGCATTCCAAAGGTTCTCTTCTGCATCGATATTATGCCCATCTACAGCAACAATTTCAACATCAGGAATTGTTGAAATCCCAAGATCTCTCAGAATTTGCTTTATATCCTGATAATTCAGAGCGACATCCCTATTTTTAAACTGAAAAACAGTGCAGGGTCGAGATATATCGGATGTGCATTCCCATTCAAGAAGTTGGAGAATTCAACTTCGAAAATTGCCTCATTTATATTCGCATGTGGATCGGATGCAATCCTTACAAGCTCATCATCAAAAACAACTTTGTTCTCAAGAATTGCTCTTCTTAGAGATGGTGTTTCCAGCATTACCATGTTCCGTATTCCACTCTTTCCAAAATTAAGTTTTCTATTTGGCTGATAATGATGTGAATCCAAATGCTGATTTTGGAGGTTGAATCAACGTAATTTGTTTGATCAACTTTGACCACAAAACTGGATCCCGACATCTCAAACCTACTAAATTCGGGTTACTTTCACTTCAAAAACCTGCTGCAGGTGGTAAACTGTCTAAAAAACTACCTCTTTCACCACGAAATGTTTAAGACCTTTCCCCGATATTACGTTCATGCACGAACGTGTGCGAACGTATGGTGGATCAACATTTAGAGAAGAGATCTCGCCGAAAAGAGTCAGAGAACTCAAAGATTTGCACATTACAATTTCAAAGGAGAACTATATATTTCTAAAAGAAAATTTTAGAGGAAGGATTTCAGAGACATTCGATAAACTTGTGGGCTGGCTCAGGACTGGAGAGCCAGCAGAAATCCAGATTTTAAGAATAGGAGGTTTTAATGGGCTCGCCCGGATTCGAACCGGGGACCTCCTGCGTGTGAGGCAGGCGTCATAACCACTAGACCACGAGCCCTCATCATATCAGGAAGACACATGTTTATAACGTTTGCTCTGTAAATCCAATCTTCTTTGAAGTGTACGGCAAACTCGGGAAAGGTATAAATATCTTCTTAACAATGTTAATAACATGAAAAGTGTTGATTGTATAGGTCTTTACTGCCCTGAACCGGTATTCAGAACAAGAAAGGCCATAGAAGAGGCACGAGTTGGAGAAATAATAGAGGTTCTTGCAGACGATCCTGCAGCGGAGTCAGACATCCCAGTTCTGGTTAAAAAACTCGGTCAGGAACTGGTTGGATTTGAAAAAGATGATGACGGAATTCTTAAGTTTACCATCAGAGTGGTAAAGGAGGTGAGATAGAATGGCAAAGATCGTTTACGTTCAGACCAGCGGTACAGACACTCCTGAAAGGTTGTATGTGCCGTTCATACTGGCAATGACGGCAAAGGCGATGGGAGACGAGGCCATTATATACTTTGTCGTTAAGGGTGTAACTGTTGTAAAGAGAGGTAATGCTGAAAAGATAAAAATCGGTCAGTTTCCCACACTCAAAGAGGTGATGGATCAGGCAGTGCAGAGTGGGGTGGAGATGATGGTATGTGACCGGAGTTCTGAGCTTCTTGGAATTGATAGCGGGGAAATCGTCGAGGGTGTTAAGGTAGTCGGTGCTGCAACGCTAAACCAGCTTGTTCTGGAGGCCGACGCAGCCCTGTATTTCTGAGGTGATGGGAATGGCATATTTTGACTACGCTTCATCATCCCCTGTGGACAGGAGAGTTGTTGAGGCGATGCTGCCGTATATGACCGACCATTTTGGAAATCCATCGTCTGTCCATTCTTTCGGTTTCAAAGCTAGGGAGGCAATTGAGGAGGCAAGAGAAAAGGTTCTGCAGCTTATAGGCGGAAACGGTGATCTGGTATTTACATCTGGTGCTACCGAGGCCAACAATCTTGCATTAATAGGCTACGCAATGAGAAATTCAAAGAAGGGGAGACACATTCTTATCTCCTCTGTAGAACACATGTCCGTTATCAATCCGGCAAAATACCTGCAGAAGCAGGGATTTGAGGTGGAGTTCATACCCGTTAACGGCTTTGGGGAGGTGAAACTGGATTTTATCGAGGAAAAGCTCAGAGAAGATACAATCCTCGTATCGGTACAGCATGCCAATAGCGAAATCGGAACGATTCAGCCATTGGATGCCGTATCTGAAATTCTCGAAAAGAGTGACGCCGTGCTTCATGTTGACGCAACTGCGTCTGTCGGAAAAATTGATGTATCAAAACTCAACGCAGAGCTTATTACAATCTCATCCAACGATATCTACGGTCCAAAAGGAGTGGGGGCGCTTTTCATTGCAGAAAATGTCAGGATTCAGCCCCTGATTCTCGGTGGAGGGCAGGAAAAGGGTCTGAGGAGCGGGACTGAGAATGTTCCTGCAATAGTTGGTTTTGGAAAGGCTGCAGAGATAACGTCAAAAGAATGGAAAGACGACTCGGAGAGAATTAAAAAGCTCAGAGACAGGATAATTGAAAATGCCTTGAAAATTGAGGATAGCTATCTCAATGGTCATCCGGAGAGAAGATTGCCGAACAATGTGAATATCAGATTCAGCTACATCGAGGGTGAGTCAATAGTCTTAAGTCTGGATATGAACGGAATACAGGCCTCAACAGGCTCTGCATGCAGCTCCAAAACACTGCAGCCAAGCCACGTTTTGATGGCATGCGGTCTGAAACACGAAGAAGCCCACGGATCGTTGCTTCTAACCCTCGGAAAATACAACACGGATGAGGATGTGGATAAACTGCTCGAAGTGCTGCCGGGTATTATTGAGAGGTTGAGGAGCATGTCTCCTCTCTACAGGAGGTGATGTGGAATGTACAGCGACAAGGTTTTCGAACACTTCCAGAACCCGAGAAATGTTGGTAAGATAGAGGATGCTGATGGTGTTGGTACCGTGGGGAATCCGGTGTGTGGAGACCTGATGACCATCTATATCAAGGTTAAAGATGGCAGGATAGAGGATATAAAATTCCAGACTTTTGGCTGTGCTGCAGCCATAGCCACGAGCAGCATGGCAACAGAAATGGCAAAGGGTAAAACTATCGAAGAGGCTTTGCAGATAACCAGAGACGCTGTAGCTGAGGCACTTGGAGGTCTGCCAAAGCAGAAGATGCACTGCTCCAACCTTGCAGCAGATGCGCTCAGGCGTGCTATAGTTGATTACTTCAGAAAAAATGGAAACTTTGATAAAATAAAAGAACTTGGTCTCGAAAGGGAACTTGAAAAAATGGAAAAGGGAGAGATGGATGACCATGGAGAGTACTGTGAGGCCTGAGAGAGGGTGCAGATGAAGCCACACTGTGTGGTAATGGTGAAATACATTCTTCCCGCCTTGAGAGCGAAAGTGGCGGGAGAGCTGATAGAAAGAGGATACAGAGTAAAGGATGTTGCCGAACTTCTTGGACTGACTCAGGCGGCAGTATCACAGTATCTTAAGAGCAAAAGGGGGCAGAAGGGGATGGAAATAATCGAAAAATCTGACAGAGCTCTGAACGTTGTAAGCGAGCTTGTTGATGACCTTATTGCGGGCAAAACGACCATTGAGGACGAGGTTGAATATCTCTGCAGGGTGTGCGAAATTCTACGAAAAGAAAATATTATAGAGGAAGAACATGCCGTTTGAGCTTGAAAGAAGTGCTGCACGACTCAGATGTGATGTTTGCGGTAAGATTGCGAAGGATCCAATCGTTGTTAAGACGTGCTGCGTTGACAAACCGGTGACCTTTTGCGGCAGAAAATGCTACCAGAAATGGAAGGCCGGATGGATGAGGAGACAGGAGCAGATTGTTGACAAAAGAAAAAGGATTCTTTAGCTTCGAAATGCCTTAACGCATCTCAACTGGCTTTCCTTCGCCTGCCTGAGACTTTCTTTGAAGTCAACCATCCAGCTCTGCTCGATCAAACGCTTTGCCTCCTCCAGAACCACCCCGGGTACTGAAAGCAATTTTTTGGAGTACTCCTCAATGCCCTTCTCAAGATCATCAAAGATTTCATTGACAAGCCCAATAGCTCTGGCCTCCTCGGCCGTCACCTTTCGCCTTGTGAAAATAAGATCTCTCGCCACTCCATCACCAACCAGCCGTGGTAGAAGATATAGAGCTCCCATATCAGGTATTATGCCAAACTCTGGCTCTCTGATGAAAAACACAGTCCCGGGGGTGGCTATTCGAATATCTGCAGCAAGAGCAAGCTGCATCCCTCCACCTATGGCATACCTCTGCACAGCAGCCACCACAGGAATATGCAAATTTCTGAGTTCGTAAATTATTTCCTGAACGAAGTCAATGGACTCTGCAAACTCCTCCATATCCATGTTGACCATGCTCATCAGCAGGTTCCTGTCCAATCCAGCACAGAATGTATCCCCTTCACCGCTTATGATCAGAACTCTTGCGTCAGATTCCTTAACGGCATTAATGGCTTCTCTGAGTTCTGTCAAAAGCTGAATGTCCAGCGCATTTTTCTTTTCCGGACGGTTCAGACTTATTCTGGCCACATCAGCCAGGGTAAGTTTTATTTTTTCCATAAACCTGCAGTGAAAGACAAGTATTTAAAACTGCCTGACCACACCTCTTAAATATCCGCAAATGTACTATTATTTATGAAGAAAGTTCTGATCGTTGCCGGTGATGCAGTAGAAGCGCTTGAAATATTCTATCCATACTACAGGCTAAAGGAGGAAGGTTTTGAAGTTCACGTTGCCGCCCCTTCAAAGAAGGACCTTTTCACGGTCGTGCACGATTTCGAAGAGGGCTGGGAAACCTATACAGAAAAAAGAGGATACGTTTTCCGCTGGGTTGATCTGAGTTTTTCCGAAGTAAATCCCGAAGAGTACGACGGACTTTACATCCCGGGTGGTAGAGCCCCAGAGTACATTCGCACGTACCCAGAACTGGAAAGGATAGTAAAGCACTTCTTCGAAGCAAATAAACCCGTTGCCGCAATCTGTCATGGTCCTCAGATACTCGCAGCCTACGGCCTGCTGGAGGGCAGGAAGGGAACGTGTTATCTCGCTGTGAGGCCAGATCTGAAATCATGTGGGGCAGAATACGAGGACAGAGAAGTTGTGGTAGACGGAAATCTCGCAACAAGCAGGGCTTGGCCAGACCTTCCCGCCCTGATGAAAGAATTCATAAAGATGCTCAAAAAATAATTTTGCTAAACGTACTTTGCATATATCTCCGGAAATAGCTCGGCCTTTCCCGGCAAGCTGATAGCAGCCCTGTACTCGTCCACAAAATCCGCATCTGTTGCTAGGTCGAAGTATGCAAACATTGCCGCTATTGTATCTGCCAGCTCTCTTTTTCTTCTTGATGTCAGAACCATGTACGCCCCAGCCAGAGAACCGTTGCCTATCTGGTGGACTCTGGCCCTCATCTCCGGGAACAAACCTATGGTTACCGCATTGTCGAAATCTATGTAGTAGCCGAAGGCACCAGCGATATAAAAGTCGTCAATATCCTTCATGCTTAACCCGGCCTTTTTCACAAGCACGGCAATTCCCGCACACACTGCAGCCTTAGATTTTATCAGCGTCTCTATATCTTTCTCTGTAAACGTTATGGGCTTCCCGGTTGCAGATTCATCAGCCTCAGCAACCACGAACTCCGCCCCATCTTCCGTTAGAATGACTCTCGGGTGATCTCTCTTCAACGTTCCCTGTACATCCACAATGCCATTCTTGAAGAGTTCCGCCAGTAGATCGATCAAACCGCTCCCACAGATGCTCCTGGGTTTTGTATTCCCTACGACGGAGTAAACCACCTCATCTCCCTCAATTTTGACGTGGTCTATTGCCCCTTCAACAGCCCTGCTACCATGTTTTATCTCGTAGCCCTCAAAAGCCGGACCACTTGCAACGCTTGTGGCCATGGCCCAGCCTTCACTTCCTATGACTATCTCTCCATTCGTTCCGAGATCAACCATCAGGGATATTGTCGCAGAGTCTACGATTTTCGATGCTATAATGTCTCCGACGATATCGCCACCGATGAATCTCCCAACGGAGGGAAGAGCATAGAAGCCTGCCTTATCATTGACTCTCAACCCCAGTTCGATGCCCCGATACTCGTATCCCTTCCTGTTCAGCTTCACGTCGGATGAGGAGAACAGATACTCAACATCCTTGCCAATAAGAAAGTGCGTCATTAGTGTATTACCGGCCGCAACAACATCGTATATCCTATCTGGAGATGCATAGCCCTCGAGCAGATTCTCAACCAACCGGTTTATGGAGTCCACAACAGCTTTCTGCAAAATCATGATCCCATCACGTCTGCTTCTGGCAAATTCAACCCTGCTCAGTACCTCTTCACCGTAGATTATCTGTCCGTTGTAGTCGGATGCTATGTTCAAAATTCTTCCGTCTGTTAAATCAACCAGGGCAGCAACGATTGTGGTTGTACCCACATCTATGGCCAGACCGTACACCTCTGCTTTCCCCGGAAGAACGTCTATTACGTTACCATTTCTGATCACCAGAGTCAGCTCACCTTCCTCAACCTCAGGAGTTATGCTGAGTCTGTAACCTTTTTCGCTAAGAATTTCCGGCAGAAATGCATCGGTATAATGCTCAACCCTTACAGCGGGATTAAAATCTCTCTCCTCAACAAAAAACTCTTTAAGGATCTGCTGCTTTTCAAGCCTCGATTCTGGAGGGATAAACACCTCAACATCACCAACAACAGCAGTCTGACAGGCCAAATAATATCCTTCATCCTTTATAAATTTCTCATGTGCCTCCTCGCTTATAACCTGAACTTCCCCCTTTCTGACCGCAACCCTGCACTTCCCGCAACTTCCCTTTCCGCCGCATAAACTTCTTATTCCCTCACCAACATCCTGTGCTGCAGAGAGGATCGTTCTACCCTTTTCCACCTCAACTCTTTTGCCGGAAGGGAGAAACGTGATCAAAGGCATGGAATTTTCTAATCAAAAAAGATATTTAGCCCTTTCCTTACATTGGTTATGGAAATTGCAATTGTTTATTCAAGAAACATAATCACAGAATTAATCCCTGCCTCAGGCAGATTCGAGGTTCTTCTCGAATTTCCGGTTAAATTTGAGATGCCGGGGGAGGTTGAAGTTGAGCCCCTTCTCCTTAAATTTCACGATCCTGGATACGTTACCGAAATGAAGAATCATCCGTTTTATCATGCGGCTGTTGAAAACGTGAGGTGCATCGCTAAGGGTGTTGAGATCCTGAAAAGCTACAGTACAGTGGTCGTGCCGGTAACCGCTGCCGGACATTTGGCCGAGAGGGACAGAATGCGGGGATACTGTCTTTTCAACGGTCTCGCAATAGCCGCAAGCCTTATGAGCGAGCAAACCGAAAAAGTCGCCATCATCGAGACTGATGCTCATCACGGTGTGGCTGCAATTGTTTCTTCTGAGAAGGTCGAAGTTTTCTGCCTGGGCGGGAGGAAGTGCAGGATATCCGACGACCTGAGATGTGTTCTGGGCAGACAGGTTGGGAAGAGATACGTGGAGAGTTTTGAAAAAATGGTTGAGAGAGTTAAGAGATACGAACCCCGCGGAATCATCTGGTATCTCGGTGCGGACATAGACAGCAGGGAGTACTCCGAAATGGAACTCGATGTAGAGGATGTCAAAGCTATTATGGCTAGGATGGCTGAAGTTGCAAAAGGTAAGAAGCTGCTCATCCTCCTGTCTTCAGGATCGAAACCCGAGGTGATTAGGGACTTTGTAGCGGGTATAGTGAACGTCTTTAAAAAATAATTTATTTGCATGCTTTGGTCACGGCCTCATGAAAATCGCCCTCCGGAACAGAATAAAACTACAGACGCCAATCCAGTAGTCAAAGGATCTGAAGCAGAAGAAAATGTGCCCGGACCCGGATTTGAACCGGGGACTATGCGGTCTTCAGCCGCACGCTCTCCCTGGCTGAGCTACCCGGGCTCAGCTAAACATCGATCGAAGGTATTTTAATATTTTTGGTCGACTCTTGGGTAAAATAATTTAAGTCAGACCGTTCCATGAAAACCATGGAAAAACTCTCTCATCTGCTGGAGCACTGGCTCGAACACAGTCGTGAGCACACGATGAAATACGAGGAGTGGGCGGATAAAATTGCTGACGAAGCACCTGAAGTTTCTGAACTGCTTAAAAGTGCTGCAGAAAAATTCAGAGAAGGTGAGGCAATACTGGAGAATGCGCTGAGGAAGGTGAGACATGTTTGAGGTGAAGGTTGAGTCTGAGGATGGAGTTTGCAAAATAAAACTCTTCCCTTCAGACCCCGAACTGGAAATTGGAGGATACGGAAGAGATGACATACTCGTCTTTAAAGGAGCCCCGGTCAGCATATCGGCTCTCGAGAAAATGCTGGAGAGGGAATTCGGAAATACCATTATAACGCTGAAGGGAGGGTCAGTTGAGGTTGAAGTCCAGAGGACTGACTGTATGCTCTTGATAGAGGAAGTAGCGGATGCAATTAGAGAAATGATGGAAAATGCTGCCAGAGATCTTGATGAAATAGAAGATGCCATAAAGAGATCTCTTGAAAAATTTGTCAGAAGGTCGGTAGGGCGAAACGGAGATTAGCCCTTGACCATCCTTGCCAGAATGACGAGTCCTGCTAACACTAGCGAGATTACAATTGAAACGGTCAGGCTAAAGCCGGAGTAGTGGAGAACGAGGAGAACTACTGCAAACGTCATTACTCCACTGCCCACCACGGAGAGCAGATTGAGACTTTTAAAAAGTTCATTTCTCGTTCTTTCATTCATAGATTTTGCCAGACGTTCTCGTATTTGTCTTTTACCACAGTATTTATTTAACCCGCATCTTTCCCTCAACATATGAAGGTTGCACACACACCCGATGCCGACGATGCCTTCATGTTCTACGCCATGACTCACGGAAAGGTTGAAACATGGCTGGAAATCGAACACGTGATTGAGGACATCGAAACCCTCAACAGAAAAGCTCTTAAAGGTGAATATGAGGTTACCGCACTCTCAGCTCACGCTTACGCTCTTCTTGACGAAAAATACAGAATTCTGTCTGCTGGGGCTAGCGTGGGAGATGGATACGGGCCAATTGTTGTTGCAAAGAAGGAGATGAAGCTTGAAGGTAAGAGAATAGCTGTACCGGGAAGCTACACCACTGCCAGCTTGCTGCTGAAGCTTGCAGTAGACAATTTTGAGGTCGTTGAGATGACCTTTGACGCAGTAATTGATGCCGTGCTTAGTGGCGAGTGTGATGCGGGACTGCTGATCCATGAGGGTCAGATCACCTACAGAGACTACAACCTGGTCTGCCTGCTTGATCTCTGGGACTGGTGGAAGAGTGAGACTGGAGGTCTGCCGTTACCTCTTGGCCTCAACGCAATCAGAAGAGATCTGCCTGATGACATGCAGAGGGAGTTTCTGAGGGTATTGAGGGCAAGCATAAATTACGCCCTTGAAAACGTTGATGAGGCCATAGATTATGCTATGAAGTTCTCGAGGGGCCTGGACAGAGAGAGGGTGAGGAAATTCGCACTGATGTACGTTAACGAATACACCTACAAAATGCCGGAAAGTGTTGTTAAAGCTCTTGAACTGCTTTACAATATGTCTGAGGAGAAAGGGATCCTCAAAAAACCAAAACTAGACATTTTAGAACAGGAAATGGCTTGAAGTTAAGGCGTAGTGTATAAAATCAAGTCCGAACAGAGCAACGAGGATGGCTAGTGCAAAAAGCAGAGATCTGTATATTTTAAGACTGAAACTGCTCAGAGACGTCACGTGGGCAAGAAGAATCAACCATGCGAAATCCAGCCATACGTGACTGACATACAGAACAACAATTCCGGCCATCCCCCACAAGGAAAGAGCTTCCCTTATAAGGCTTGCCCCTACACTGGCCCACCAAGCTATGAAAAACGGATTGAGTGCGGTTAGGCCGATTCCCGTTAGAAAAGGTGATGACGCTTTGCCCCAATCATCAAGCGATTTAACCTTAATTGCGCTTTTTGCTGTGAGATAGCTGAAAAAGAGCAGCATTATTCCACCAAAAAAGCTGAGCATCGCTGCCACATCTTTTCTTGTTAAAACTGCGGCAACACCCAGTGCGATGAGCACAACCAGAGGTAGCTCAACCACCGCATGCCCCACACTTATCCAGAATCCGCCCCTCCATCTGTACTTCAAACCGCTTGCAGCCGTTGCTGCGGTAAGCGGACCGGGAGCCAGAGCACCCGACGTACTTATCAGGACAACCTTTAAAACAAAAGATAACATTATAAAAAATTGATTATTATTCTTCTTTCCTCAAATCCAGGCCGTATTTCTCTGCGTTTTCATCGGCGAATTTTTGCAGAACCTCAATCATTTCTCTGCCTCTTTCATGAGTAAAAAGGTGTCTGAATCTCCTCTGAAGCTTGAGATACTCTTCAACTGGCTTCCTGTCCTTTATCTTTTTCACTGAGGTGAGCTTTCCGTATTCGTACTCAACCAGTGGATAAAGGCCGGTTTCAACAGCAAGTCTTGCAACCTTGATGGACAGGCTACCATCAATTCCCCAGCCGGTAACACAGGGCGAATGGATCTGGATGTACTTTGCACCTTCAAACTTTACAGCTTTCTTAACTTTTCTTCTGATGTCGGAAATGTACCCAACTGAAGATGACGCTACATAAGGAATGCCGTGTGCAACAGCAATGGATATCATGTCTTTCTTTCTACCAACCTTGCCCGGTAGAACTCTGCCCGCCGGAGTTGTGGTTGTTGACTCGCCGGGAGGTGTTAAGCCACTCTGCTGATGTCCGGTGTTCTGGTACGCCTCATTGTCAAGACAAATGTAAAGAATGTCGTGATTTCTGTCGAAAGCGCCGCTGAGAGTTCCAATACCAATGTCTGCGGTAGCACCGTCTCCCGCAAAGACCACCACGTACCCCTCATCCTTCCTTTTCATCGCTCTTAAAGCAGCCTCAACACCCGCTGCCACGGCTGCTGCATTCTCAAAGAGAGAATGAATGTACGGTACGTTCCAGGCATTCTTTCCGTACTGCGAGCTTATGATTTCCAGACATCCTGTAGAGTTGACAGCAAAAACCTTTCCCTCGAGAACATTCAGAACAGTTTTGACCGCTATGGGCAAACCGCATCCAGGACAGGCTCCATGTCCGCTGCCGAAAAACTTCACGGTATCACCTCCTCAAACTCGTGATATCCCTTGAATGCAAACCCTGGTTCCTCTCTGCCTTCAGCGACATCTCTTATCAGTTTCTCAAGGAAGTCCTTTGGCATATCTCTTCCACCCAGCCCTACAGCGTATGAGTAAATTTCCGCCGAGCTGTGCCCGTAAATTGCAGACTTCAGGTCGATGGAGACCGGCCCTTCATACCCGAAGCTAACCGATCTGTCCAGAACTATCACCTTTTCTGCATCCTTCAAAGCATCTCTGAGTTCTTCAACCGGGAAGGGGCGGAAAGTTCTTATCTTGATCAGACCAACGCTCTGACCCTCTCTCCTCAACTCCTCAACAACTTTCCTGAGCAGTCCCACAACAGATCCCATAGCTACGACGAATATCCTGGAATCCGGGAAGTCAACAGCGATATGCCCTCCCCAGTCTCTACCCGTAAGCTCCCCCCATTCCCTATACACTTCAGACATTACTTCTTTTGCCCTCTCCATTGCCTGCTGCATCGCAACTCTGAGTTCCATGTAAATGTGCGGTGGTGCGTAGCAGCCGAATGCGAGAGGTTTTTTGGTGGTCATGTAGGCTGCCGGCTCGTAAGGTGGGAGAAAACTGTCCACAGTCTCCTGATCAAGCAGGTCTATTGGCTCATACGCATGCGTGAGCTTGTATCCGTCCATACAAACCATAAAGGGCAGCAGCACTCTTCTGTCCTCAGCAACCTTGTATGCCTGCGGAACCATATCATGGGCCTCCTGATTGTTCTCAACGTAAACCTGCATTATACCTGCATCCCTCATTGCCATACTGTCCTGATGATCGTTCCATATGCTCAGAGGGGCCGAGAGAGCTCTGTTGGTATTCACAAGAACTATTGGTAGTCTCATACCAGCAGCATTGAAAAGCACCTCACTCATCAGTATCAATCCCTGACTGCAGGTTGCCGAAAAAACTCTAGCTCCCGCCGCTGAAGCCCCAACGAGCGTACTTGCAGCTCCAAATTCAGATTCCGCTGTGATATACTCCGCATCACCGAGCTCGCCGTTAGCGTACATTGCGGCAAGATTTTCCACGATTTCTGTCTGAGGGGTTATCGGATAAGCGCAAATCACGTTTGGTTTGCAGAGTTTAACCGAGTAGGCTACTGAGTAAAAGCCTCTAACAACTTTCCTCATTCTACCACCTCAGCATACCTCAAATTTGAATATATCCTTCAGCTCCATCTTTATCGCCTCAAATGGGCAGACTGACGAGCAAATTCCGCATCCCTTGCAGTAGTCATAATTTACAACCGCATACTTTTCATCGTTGAACTCTTTGACCTCTATACACGAATCGGGGCAGTACTGCTCGCAGGTCTTGCACCCGGTGCATTTTTCCCTGTCAATGACGGGATAATGGGTGCCCCAATCCCCGGTTTTCATTTTTTCAGATTGTATCGGTTCAGAAATTGCTCCAAGATTGATTTTGAGCTTCATCTGCACACCTCCATCATATACCTGTAGGCATCTTCAACAAGTCTGGCATTTTTCTCCGCCAGTTCCCCCCTGAACCACTCATTAACAACCTCGATGAGAGTCTCCAGAGATACAACTCTTGTGGCCCCTCCAAAAGCTCCCACCATTGTGGTGTTTGTGATCGGCCTTCCAAGAACCTCCATTGCCATTTTTGTGGCGTTAATCGTGACCGCCTTTATCCCAAGCTCATCAGCTTTCAGCTCGGCTTTGAGATCCTCACTGCCCTTGGGATAATTTGCGATCAGCATTCCGTCTTTCTTCAGTCCGGCCACAACGTTAACAGTCTCCATAACGGTTGGATCTAGAACAACAACGTAATCCGGATTGTAAACCTCATCTCTCGCAACAATTGGCTCATCAGAAATCCTGAGGAATGAAACTACCGGAGTTCCCCTCTTCTCTGCACCAAACATCGGGAATGATAGGGTATAATAGCCCTCCTTAAACCCAGCAACCGCAAGAAGGTCGGCTGCCGTTACAGCACCCTGTCCTCCTCTTCCGTGAAATCTCACCTCAATCAGAATTTTAACCACCCCTTTCAATGCAAGAAAATGGGAAATAAAAAAATTTTGTTTTCGCTCTTATCGGGAATAGACTCCGTAAATTTCGCCATACTGCAATACGTGATTTTCTATTGCTTTTAAAAGCTCTTCTCGACTGAAATCTCCATCGAGAGTGGTGTCAATTGCGAAGACCCTGAAATAGTATCTGTGAACTCCGGAAGGTGGGCAGGGGCCGCTGTATCCAATTTTGCCGAAATCATTTTTACCCTGAACCATCCTGACAGGCCCGATCACTTCTTTTGATTTCGGAATGTTTTCCGGAATTTCATTAACAACCTGTACGTTCCAGGCAATCCAGTGCGTGAAAACTCTTCCGGGAGCATCCGGGTCTTCGCAAATTATGACGAGGCTTTTTACATTCTTGCCAAGTCCATCAATGTACAGGGGTGGAGAAACATCCTCTCCATCGCATGTGTACTTTTTGGGAATCCTATCCCCATTGCCGAAGACCGATCTCACGGTCAGGGTTTTCTGATAATGCTTTTCCTGAGTGCATCCAGCCAAAGTTAGGGCAACAAGAATTACGAGGACCAGCACTCTCCTCATATCGAAAAATATCCCGGACTCTATAAGTAAATTGGGTTGAGCATCTCAGGACATGAAAAACTGTGTGATATATCGCAGAGCGGTGAATATCACAACGACAAATAGGATCAGCCTTATAAGCCGCTCCGGCATGTACCTCTGGAATCTTGCTCCAAAGTAAAGTCCGAAAAATCCACCAATACCAAAGAGTATACCCGTGGTGAAGTCAGGAGGATAGCCAAGGTATGAATAGCTCACAACTCCAACAACAGAGGTGAGAAACGTGCCCATCAGGTTTGCGCCAGCAATGGTGTAGGTGGGAAGTCCAAAGAAGCTCACAAAGAAAGGGGCAAGTATTGCCCCGCCTCCAATTCCATAGATTCCCCCGACCACACCCACAACGAAAGAAACGGCCAGGGCTATGATGGGAGAAAAGGAGAACTTTTCTCCCCAGAACTCGTACACTATCTCTCTGAAGCTGACACTAACGTTTCTCACTACCGCATCTCCTGGAATTCCTGCACTGAGCAACCCTTCCTTGGCCTCACCGAATTTTCTGTCTATCTTCCTGATTCTGATGTCCGGTTTCACCACAGAAAACGCTATCCTGCTTGCAAGATACAGCAGAACGCATCCAACAAAAAGCTTGAACAGTTTTGGATCCAAAAACAGGTGTACCCTCAAAACAGCACCGAGAAAAACTCCCGGCAGAGTGCCTGAAATTACAATCAAGACGAGTGGCCATGCCATCCTCTTCTCCACCGTATATCTGTAAACACCACTCGGAATTGCGAGCAAATTGTAAACGAGATTGGTTGAACTCACATTTGGTGTCGTAAATCCAAGGACGCTCATCTGGAATGGCAGGAGGAGGAATGCCCCGCTAACACCTGCCGGTGCCATGAAGAAGGCCAGAATGAATGATACCAGAGGTAAAATCAGATATTCCTCCATAAACGGTGTTCCGGAAGAAGCTCATAAGCCTTTCGTTCTATCTCCTGAATTTCAGAAACAGAAAAAGAAGGATTGTCGCCAAAGCTAAAAGCAGCAACAGATACTCATATTCAAAACCCTGTGCGGCTCCAGCGATTTTCACTCGCTTTTCCGCTGCTGCAAATAGGAGCTTGGGTTTTTTCATAACTCTTATTGCAGCAAAGGCCATTAAGGAAATAGCAGCAGTTACTATGGATACTGCTGAGACTGTCTTCTCAACCTTCACAGTCTTTCTGCCCCTCTCTGTAATCCTGTAGTAAACCCATTTTCCCCTTTCCATCCTCTCCACAAGCCCTGCTTCATACAGTCTGTTCAGATGATAACTTACTGTCGTCTTTGAATAGCCGGTGAGTTTTGCTATTTCGGATATCGTAAATGGCCTCTCTACGAGTTTGGATAGAATCTGGACTCTTGTAGAGGTGAAGATCTCAATCACACTGAGAGTAGCCGGATGCAAAAAATAATTTTTTGGTTTTGTTTTATTTAATAAAACTTCCAATTGAAATTACTCCCAAAGAAGCAAGAAGAACTATCAAACCCGCAATACAGATTCCGGCAAAGATTGATACTAACGCTCTGACCCTGTTAAGTCTCAGCAGAAAGGCCATCAGTACACCCGTCCAGGCTCCTGTTACGGGTAAAGGCATGGCCACGAACATCACAAGACCAATATACCCGTATTTTTCAACAATGGCCTTCTTTCTCTCGACCCTTTCAACTATCTTCCTGTAAAATGCATCTAAAAATCCTATTCTGGTGGCCACCCTTATCATATAGTCAAGAAACATCAGGAGAAAAGGAATGGGCAGGAAATTGCCGGCAAGAGCAAGTAAATAGGCTTCAAAGGGATCAAAGCCATAATAAAGGGCAAGAGGCAAACCTCCCCTTATTTCTGAAATCGGAAGGGCAGAAACCAGAAGCACATTAAGGACTGAATTCACTTTCAATCCCCCTGACAATATTCAGCAATGTTTCATTCACAGGGCAGTGAACGCCAAGCTCTTTCCCTTTCCTTACTATTGCACCGTTTATGAACTCAATCTCAGTCTTCCTTCTTCTTTCAAAATCCTGCAGCATTGATGACCTATTGCTGGCGGTCATTTCCGCAACCCTTCTGACCTCACCCACAGCATCGAACTCGTACCCCATTCTTTTCATCACCTCTCCCCCTTCTTCAGCCACAGCCCTAGAAACTTTCCACAGGTACTCGTTCTCCACAATTCTGCCATTTCTCACTCCGCAAATTGCAGTTACGGGATTGATTGCAGCATTCACCACAGCCTTTGCCCAGATTCTGAACCTGATGTTATCAACCGCCTCACAGTTCATTCCAGCTTTCTTTAAAATCTCAGCGACCTTCAATGCATCCTCACTCAATCTACCATCGAGCTCACCAACGTAGGTGAAACCTTCACCGGCGTAAATCACATGGCCGAAATCTGCAAGATTTGCCGCATAGCTTGTCACTCCACCCAGAACTTTTTCGCAGTATTTCTGAAGAATCTCCTCGTTACCAACACCATTTTGAAGACTGCACACGATTCCGGGGTTTACTTCAGACAGCATTTCAGCCGCTCTTTCCGTGTCGTAGGCCTTAACGGTCACAAAGGTAATCTCGGCATCTTCAGGTCTGCTGGACACGTTAACCTTCATGGTCGCCTCCATAAGACCGGAGACCTTCAATCCAGATTCAAGAGCTTCAAGCTGCCTGCCTCTCGCAACAAACAGCACATCAAAACCTGAAAGGTGAAGTATAGCCCCGACAAGTGATCCAAGAGCCCCTGCACCCATTATCTGTATCTTCATCAAACTGCAATCTGCACAAAGAATATTAACCTGCCGCCTACTGAATGCCATGCAGGTTACACCCTGGGATGTCGAGGGAGTCATAGATTACAACAAACTCATCAGGGATTTCGGGATGCAGCCCTTCAGCGAGGTACTGGATGAGATTGATGAGCCGCACATTCTGATGAGGAGGGGAGCAATTTTCGGTCACAGAGACTACTGGAGGATTGTAAACGCCATGAAGAAGGGGATACAGTGGGCAGTCATGTCCGGATTCATGCCCTCAGGCCACCCGCATTTCGGCCATAAGATGACGATGGATGAGATCGTATGGCATCAGAGGGCCGGCGGGAGGGCTTTTGTTGCGATTGCAGATATGGAAGCTCACGCTGTCAGAGGACTGAGCTGGGAAAAAACAAGAGAGATCGGGCTGGAGTACATCAAGTCCATAATCGCCCTCGGGCTTACCAGAGAATCTGTAATTTACTTCCAGTCGAAAAGCAGCTACGTAAAGGATCTCGCATTTGAACTCTCAGCAGAGGTTAATTTCAGCGAGTTAAGGGCCATTTATGGATTCAACGGTGACACGAAGCTTGCCAAGATGTTTATAACCTCGATACAGGCTGCTGACATTCTTCATCCCCAGCTTTCCGAATTTGGTGGCCCGAAGCCGGTTGTCGTTCCGGTTGGTGCCGATCAGGATCCCCACATGCGTCTTACCAGAGATCTCGCTGCAAGAGCAAGCATATTCTCTTTCGAGCCGATAGAAGGCGGATTGAGGATCAGAAGCCGAAAGGGGAAGGTATATCTGGAAGCCCTGTCCGAAATGCCCCTCGAGGTCAGGTTTTATGAAGAACATGCAGACATTTTTGGTGAAAGGGATGAGATTGAGGAATTCGTCAGGGAGATCGAAGTGAAACTTGGCGGTTTTGCCTTCGTTCCTCCTTCCTCTACCTATCATCGCTTTACCACAGGACTGACAGGAGGGAAGATGAGTTCAAGTAAGCCTGAAAGTTACATCTCTCTGCTGGATAAGCCCGAGGATGGGGCCAGAAAGGTTATGAAGGCTTTCACCGGTGGAAGAGCTACGGCAGAGGAACAGAGGAGGTTGGGAGGACAACCTGAGAAATGCGTGGTATTCGAGCTATACAGCTACCACCTAATCCAGAGTGACGAAGAGCTAAGGCAGATTGAATCAGACTGCAGAGAGGGGAGACTGCTGTGTGGAAAATGCAAGAGGCTTGCATCTGAGCTGGTCAAAAATTTCCTTGAGGAACATCGGGAGAAAATTGGAGAGGCTGAGGGGATGCTGGAGGATTACTTCATTATAATGTGATCAAACGTCGATCCTGAGGTCCTCCACATAAACTCCCTCTCCTCTGTCTACATAACCCACAACTGAACCGTCACAGAGATTTAGCACCTTATCTACCTCTTCTTCAGGCAGAATGACCATGAAACCCATTCCCATGTTGAATGTCCTGTACATCTCATCCCTGTCAACATTGCCAAGCTCCTCGATCAGCCTGAAGATCTTATGGGGCTTCACAGGCTTGTCTATGACGTATTTGACATCACCTTTCAGCCTTCGGAGTTTCATAACACCACTCCCGGTTATGTGAGCAAGGCCGTGGACACTGCAATACTTCACGATTTCAAGAACCTCCATGTAAATTCTGGTGGGGGTTAAAAGCTCTTCTCCGATAGTTTTCCCGTTAAATTTGTCTGTATAGCTTATTCCGCTCTGCTCGATAACCTTTCTTGCCAGTGTAAGTCCATTGCTGTGTATACCACTGCTCGGTATTGCCACAATAACATCTCCGGGCAAAATTTTTTGCCCTGTGATTATACTGTCTTTCTCCACGATACCAATCGCCGTTCCGGCCAAGTCAAACCCCCTCACTATTTCAGGCAGTGTGGCCGTTTCACCACCAAGCAGAGTTATATTCGCAATTCTGCACCCCTCTTCAAGCCCTTTGGCTATCTCCGCCATAATCCACTCATCTGGCTTTTCTATCGCTATGTAGTCCACCATGGCAAGGGGTTCAGCAGCTATGGCGAGCAAATCATTAACGTTCATTGCCACACAGTCAATTCCTATTGTGTCAAACTTCCTCATGGCCTCTGCAACGAGAATCTTGCTACCTACTCCGTCAGTTGTGATTGCAATGCCAAAATCTCCACAGTCAATAACCCCTGCATAATGAGACGTCAGTATGGGCTGCCCGAAACCCCTTCTCACGAATTTCACAACTCTTGCAAGAGATCTGATTGCTTTTTCCTCCTCCTTGACATCAACTCCTGCCTTCGCATAATCGAACTTTGGCATGAATCAACTCAGAAACTCTTTTTAAAATATTGCCTATCCTCTATGTGGATCTTGAAGAGGTTGTTGAACTTATGGAGAGGGAGGCAAAGAAAAGGGGGGCAGCAGTTTACACTCTTAAAAGTAATATTAAAACGCCTTTTCAGCATCTTGTCGCAGCCTTGCTGAGTTCAAGAACGAGAGACGAGGCTACGGTTCAGGCCGTCCAGAAGTTGTTTTCGAAAGTTAAGACGCCTGAAGATATCGCCAAAATGGATGAGGACGAGATTGCCGACCTAATAAAGAGTGTTGGATTTTACAGGGTTAAGGCAAAAAGACTGAAGGAGCTGGCAAAAAGGCTGATTGAAGATTACAACTCAGAGGTGCCACTCGAGTTCGATGAGCTTGTTAAGTTACCCGGAATTGGGAGAAAGTCTGCCAACGTCGTACTGGTGTACTCCGGGATTCCCACCATACCCGTCGATACACACGTTCACCGCATTTCAAACAGACTTGGACTTGTCAGGACAGCAAAGCCTGAAGAGACTGAGAAAGAGCTTAAGAAGATTTTTCCAGTTGAGATGTGGAGCAAGGTAAACAGAGCCTTTGTGGGATTTGGCCAGACCGTATGCAGACCCCAGAAGCCCTTATGCAATGAATGCCCTTTGTTGAACATCTGCCCAAGAAAGGGATTAGATGAACAGTGAAATTCTTGTCCTGCTGGTTCCACTGCTTTTCAGCATCCATCAGATCTTCGTCAGACTCGGTAGCGGTGAAACGGACACAATGAGTGGGGTCTACATCAGTCTTCTGGCCTCAACATTAATTTTTCTCCCATCTCTGCTAACTCCGACTTTTGATCCTCAATTCCTCCTCTTCATGATCCTCGCCGGGGTTCTCCATTTCTTCATCGCACGAATGTGCTTTTATCATGCCATTGCCAGAATTGGAGCCAACCTGTCCGCTCCACTATCCGCCACAAGAGTCTTTTTCGCAGCATTTTTGGGGACGTTCCTGGGAGAAACCTTAACCCCGAGAATAGCGCTGATGTCCTTTTTGATTTTTTCAGGAATAGTCCTTCTCTCAAGACCCAGAGGTAAAGCCGATTATGTCGGCATAGCTCTCGGGGTTTTGACAGGATTCTTCACCGCGCTGTCCTCATTTCTAGTTAAGTTTGGTTACAAAGTTGAGTACAACCCCCTGTTCGGTATTTTTGTCGGATTTGCCGTATCCACACTTCTGATGTCTTTGCTTGTGGGCAAAAATCTCTCAAAGCATGGTTTGAGGTGGTACATCGCAGCCGGGATTACTGTAGGATTCGGCCATCTGGTAAGATACACGGTCCTGGTTGATTTGCCTGTGACCGTGGTTGAACCCATAACAAGCGCCTATCCCCTCTTTACCGTTTTACTCACCTTCATTTTCCTCAGAGAAAAAGAGGTTTTCACAATTCCATCCATCGTCGGGACCCTCCTAATTTTGACCGGCATCTATTCCTACTACTTGGGATAAGTTTATATTTATATACCAACTCCCTAAAGCGATGGAGGCGAGAGAGGTACAGGTTTCCCTGAGCAGAGATCTCTCATTTTTCGATATCACTATGATAGGGATTGCAGGAATGATTGGTGCCGGAATCTTTGCCCTCACCGGCATAGCTGCCGGAATAGCCGGACCTGCAATACTTCTTGCCTTCTTCCTGAATGGTATAATCGCAACACTTACAGGTTTAGCTTATGCGGAACTCGGTTCGGCAATACCTCAGGCCGGTGGTGGTTACCTCTGGATTAAAGAGGCTATGGGTGATTATGCTGGTTTTATGGCCGGATGGATTGACTGGGCAGCCCACACGATAGCCTGCGCTCTTTATGCCGTAACTTTCGGTGCATTTTTCGCTGAAATGGTCGTTCACTTTATCGGCATCGCCGCTCCGGCACACCTCCTCTCCAAAATTTCCGCCCTCGCCATGGTTTCTTTTCTGGCTTATGTGAACTACAAAGGAGCCAAAGAGAGCGGCAAGCTTGGCGGAATGGTTACTTTACTGAAGGTGCTGATCCTTGTGGTCTTTGCTTTATTCGGCATATACCGCATGCTCACCTATCCCGACTGGATGGATTCGTACAGGCCCTTCATGCCCACCGGCATTTCAGGTATTCTGGCAGCCATGGGATTGACGTTCATAGCCTTTGAGGGTTTTGAGATAATAGTCCAGAGCGGTGAGGAGGTTAAAGATCCCGAAAGAAACATTCCGAAAGCAATAGTTGTCTCTCTCTGGGTTGCTGTTGGAATATACATCCTAGTTGCATTTTCACTTCTCGGAGCGGTCAAAGCCGATGTGCCGAGCTGGATGTATCTGGGCAGGCTGGCCGAACTGAGCCTGGTTAGGGTGGCCGATACCATAATGCCCCTCGGTGGATGGATGATCCTTGCTGGAGGACTGATCTCAACAGTGAGTGCGATGAATGCAACGATCTACTCCTCATCGAGAGTTGTTTTCGCCCTTAGCAGATCGGGATACCTCACCAGAGCACTGTCTAGAATAAACGAGAAAACACGAACACCCCACTATGCAATATTTTTCAGCTATGTCATAGTTGCGGTAGCCTCTCTTGCCCCTATTGAGACCGTGGCATCTGCAGCCAGCCTTATGTTCCTCTACCTGTTTCTTTCCGTAAATGTAGCCCTTGTGGTTCTGAGATTGAGGAGACCGGACATAAAAAGAACCTTCAGCCTTCCACTAGTTCCAGTTCTCCCTCTCATCGCCATTGTTTTCCAGATAATAATCGCCTACTTCCTGATTTCACAGATAGAACATGGACTGACAGTTTTCCTTATGACTGCAGTGTGGATGTTCTTCGGCTCTCTGGTTTACTATGCATACTCCGAGAAAGAGCTGGAGAAGAGAGAGGAAGAAGAGGTAATGACCGTTTTTAAGGAAATACCGATTGACAAGAAGAAGTTTGTTGTGCTTGTACCCATTGCCAATCCGGTGATAGCCAAGAAACTTGTAAGATTTGCGGAACTGATCGCAAGACAGAGGGATGGAGAGGTTGTTGTCATGAACACGGTTAAACTTCCCATACAAACGCCGATCTCAACTCCAGCGAAGGATGTTAAAAATGCAAAGGAGATGGTGGAAAAATTGATGAACCTCAGTGTTCCGGCAGGTGGTGTGGTTACTGTTAGCCACAATATTGCAGAGGCAATTCTCACTGCAGTCGATGAGTGGAAAGCGGATATGATAGTTATGGGGTGGAGGGGAAGAACATTTCGCAGGGATGTTGTCCTGGGAAGCACGATAGATCCAATTTTGATGAAGGCGAAGTGTGACGTGGTGGTTGTGAGATTCGAGCCCGGAGAGAAGATGCCCGACTTCAAAAGAATTCTCATTCCAACCGTGGGTGGTCCGCATGCAAAGCTCGCATGCGAGATAGCACGGGATATTGCAGCAGAGAGAAAGGCCAAGATCAAACTGCTTTATGTGGGAACCTCGGAAAAAGAGATGGAAAAGGCGGATTTGGTATTCAAAGAGGCTATTAAGGAACTTGAGGGATTGAACGTCGAGACTGAATTTGACGTGAGCAGATCTCCATCGGAAAGAATTGCAAGAGAGGCCGAAAATTTTGACCTCACCATCATAGGCGCTTCCGAAAAAACCTTCCTTCACAACTTCCTTCTTGGCCTATTCCCAGAGAAAGTTGCGAGAAAAACGTCCAGAACTGTTGCAATGACGAGGAAATGGGTGAGAATTATCTGATTTTTTACACCGTCAAAACGCAGTAAATTATAATAGCCATTGAGAGAGTGATTGCTATGCTCCCTGACGTTCAGCTTTTAAAACCTGAAGTGCCAATTGGACTGAGCAGAGTTGGAGCCACCGGTATAAAAAAGCTTGTTGAAGTTCAGAGAGAAGGAAAGAGGCCCATCATACTCATATCATCCTTTGACGTTTTTGTTGACCTTCCCGCTCACCTAAAAGGTGTTAACCTCAGCAGAAACTTCGAGGTTATTGACGAGGTTATAGAAACCCTCACCTCACAGCCAATTGAAAACATTGAGGATCTTGTGGTGGAGGTGGCAAAGAATCTGCTCGACAGACACGAGTACGCAACGAACGCAGAGGCTAAGATGACCGCTGAACTCATAATGCGAAAAAGAACTCCAAAAACGAGGCAGAGAACGCAGGAGGTTGTCAGGATCTTTGGTGAGGCAAAGATATCGAGAAATGGAAAAAAGCTTGTGTTTGTTGGTGTGGAGGTTACGGGGATCACTGCCTGTCCATGTGCCCAAGAACTGGTAAGGGCAAGATCCGCTGAAAGACTTGCAGAGATGGGCTTTGATGATGATGCAATCCAGAGAATACTTGACGCTGTTCCGGTTGCATCCCACAATCAGCGAGGAAGGGCGATGCTGAAAGTTCAGGTAACGGATAGCTTTAAGGTTCCGATTGCAAAGCTCATCGAGATAGCCAAAACGTCTATGAGCTACGAGACCTTCGAAATTCTCAAAAGAGAGGACGAGCTCGAGGTCGTTGAAATGGCACACCGCAATACGAGGTTTGTTGAAGACGGAGTTAGAATTATGGCATGCAATTTGCTCAAAGCTTTCCCTGAAGCTCCTGATAACGTGCTCGCTTTCCTCAGACAGGAGAATGAGGAGAGCATACATCAGCACAATGTTGTGGCCGAGAGATACGCAACTTTTGGAGAGCTAAGAAATGAAATTGGCTCTGCTGGTACTGCTGCTGACAGCCCAAATCCTTGAAGTCTGCCCCAACCCCTACGGGAGCGATGATGCAGAGTATGTGAAATTTTACTGCAACTCCTCCTGTGTTCTTACCGACGGTGAAGGTAAAGTTGAGGCCGGTAAAGGGCTCCATGTTGCCGCCAGGAATCCTGAAGAGTTCGAGAGACATTTTGGTGCGAAAGCCGACATCCAGCTCCCACGTAGCCTGGCCCTTTCGAATCGAGGGGAAGAGATATGTGTAAACGAGGACTGTTTTCGTTATGGACGTGATATCCGAGTTCTCGACGACGGAGTTGTGTATTACCGAACATCGGGTGGGTGGGACTTCAGATACGAGGACTGGACCAATTTCACATGCATAACAGAAAATGTTAAAGGAAGGCTGATAATAACTCCAGCGGACTTCAACCTGGGAGATGGATGGATCGTTGCCTCATACACCTTTTCATCCCCCATAAGACCTGCAAAACTCTATGTTGATGGAAATCCACCCTCCTTACCATGCAGAGAACTAAAAATTTCTCCAGCAGTGTTTCTATCCTCCAGCTCATACAGGCATTTCCATTATAAATTTGCTATAAGGGGTGACAGAGTCGTGATAACAACAGAAAACTGGCAGTTCACGAATAAGGGATACATAGTTGAGTTTGAAAGCAAAAACGTTTCGACAGCACTGCACAATCTACTGAAAAACGACGAAAGATATGCTGGAAAAAATCCTGAATACTGCTCCGAATGGAGATACAGGAAAGGTGAGGGTGGTAGGGCTTTAAATTTCAGGGCAAACTTAACACTTTTTATCCTTCCAGACTGCAATCCGGTACTTGATTTTATCTCCTCTGCAAAAAACCGTCTGTATATCATAGCACCATATATGAATCTGAAATGGTATTCCGATCACGGAATTCTGAATGCAATAAAAAAGGCAAAGGTCAATGGCTCCAGAGTAAGGATTTTTCTGGATGAAAGGTACGCAGATGATAAAACTTTGAAAATTCTGAAAGAGGAAGGGGTTGATATAACATTGCTGAAAAACCTGCACGGCAAGGCGGTGGTTTCAGATGACAGAGTTCTCATCACATCCGCAAACATGAATATGTTTGGACTGAAGCTAAACAGAGAAATTGGAATTATTATAAGCAGCAAAAAAGTTTCAGATTTCGTTGTAAATGACATTGAAAGTGGAAGCGGTACTGTGATACTTCCAGACCTTATCATTTCTCTTACAGCTTTCGTATCCTCTGCAGCTATCTTCATTCGATTCAGAATGAAGGATAAGCTTTAATTATCACCTATAACAAGATAAGGTGAGGTGTCAGGATGGGATTAATGATCGCTCTCAGAAAAAGGTTCGGATTCATACTGAGACTGTTCTTTAAAAAAGATAAAATGAGGATCGGTATTTACGGCCCTCCAAACGCCGGAAAAACAACTCTTGCCAACCGTATTTTAAGAGACTGGACCGGAGATATTATAGGCTCGCCGAGCGACGTTCCGCATGAGACGAGGAGGGCGAGGTTAAGGGAGGGTGTAAAAATCGAGGTTGATGGCAAGTCTCTAACGATAGATATTGTTGACACCCCGGGCCTGGCCACAAAGATAGATTTTCAGGAGTTCCTTAAGTACGGGCTTGAAGAGGAGGAAGCAAGAAGAAGAGCAAAGGAGGCTACGGAGGGCGTTATTGAGGCAATAAAATGGCTTGACGATCTCGATGGTGTGCTGCTGGTTATGGACGCTACCGAAGATCCGTTCACCCAGGTAAACGTGACCATCGTCGGAAACATGGAGGCAAGAAAGCTTCCTCTGCTGATCGTTGCAAATAAAATAGACCTGCCCACAGCCTCACCGGCAAGAATCAAATCTGCATTCCCGCAGCATCCTGTTGTGCCAATTTCAGCGTTGAAGGGCATTAATATAGATTCCCTTTACAAGGCGATGGCCGAGAGGTTTGGCTAAGGTGGTGACGATGGAAGGAGTTCAGATGAATTTAATATCTAAGGATATGCTCGAAAGAATGCCTTCAATGGAGAAACTCAGAATGATTCTTGACAGTGTTAAAGAGGGAAAAATCGTCGTTCTCGAAACAGGACTTACTCCCGAGGAGGAGGCAAAGCTCATCGAAATGACCATGCTGGAAATCGATCATGAAAAATTCATAGGAATCGAAGTAGAATCATATCCTGCGAGGGAGGAGTCATTTCTATCGAAGCTTTTCGGGAAAAGGAAAGGCAGATTGACCGTAATAGGACCGGCAAACAGACTGAAAACTCTTGAAAAACAGGAAGATGTTATTAAAGCTCTTGTTCAGATTTAGTGGTAACCATGCCCCACAGATGTACAAAGTGCGGCAAGCTGTACCCGAGCGGGGACATGAGGATACTCAACGGATGTGAATGCGGAAACAACAAGTTCCTGTACGTTCCTGAGAAGCGGGAGGTTGAACCGGTCGAGGTTGAGCAGGAGATTACGAGAGAACTGACAGAGATGGGGATAGAAACCGTGAGAATTATCTCTCCCGGAAGATATGAGATAAACATCGAGAGACTTCTACAGGGAGAGGGGATAGTTATAGCACTTCAGGAGGATGGCAGATATATCATACACCTGCCATCTTTATTAAAAAAGAGAGGACAGAAAAAGTTTAAATAACTAGATTTTCAGGTTGTTTGAAATGAGGTTATTCGATGCAGAATTTTGGAAGCTTGTATCTGATAAATCTCTTGCTGCCATTTACATAACAGATGAAAATGGAAAGGTTCTTTACGTGAACGACATCGTTGTGAGAGCTACCGGGTACACGAAAGAGGAGATCTACAGAATGGAGAGCATATTTGACCTTTCTCATCCCGAGGACAGGGAGGATCTGATCAGGAGATTTAGGGAAGTTTCAGGAGCCGAGCCTCTGTTCTACGAGTCCCGGTATATAACAAAGGATGGCAGAGAGAGGTGGGTGTGGGGATACACAGTAGCGGTTGAGTTTGCAGGGCAAAAATTCATAATAGGAAACTGGATTGACGTCACCAGAGCCAAGAAGCTTGAACAACGACTTAAGGAAAGTGAAGAATTCTACAAAACCCTCGTAGAAGACTCTCTAACTCCGATATACCTCATACAGGATGGGGTGATGGTTTACGTAAACAGGGCTTTTGAGGATGCAACGGGCTACAGAAGAGAGGAGATAATAGGAAAGAGCCCCTTTTTTATAATCCACCCCGAAGACAGAGAAATTGTACAAAAAAGGTATCTGGAAAGGGAAAAAGGGCTCAGAGAGACCGAAACATATAGCTGGAGAATTATAACCAAAAGCGGGGACGTTAGGTGGGTTACGGCAAGACCGGGTAAGGTAACCTACAGGGGTAAACCTGCAGTTGCTGCCACTGCAATCGATACAACGGAAATTTACCTGCTTACAGAAGAGTTAAAGAGAAGGGGTGAGTATCTGGCTTTCCTGAACAAGGTTATGCGGCACGATATAGCCAACGCAATAACTGCAATCAGAATCTCGATTGAGATGGTCATGGAGTCTCCGGAGCGTGCAAAAAAGATGCTGCCGCTTGCCATGAAAAAGGCAGACTACATCATAAAACTTATCAATGACTCGAGGGAGCTTGAAAAGGCTCTTGAAGAGTTGAAACCAGTTAATCTTGCCGACATCGTAAGAGAACTCCTTGAGGTCTACAGGGATAACGATATATCAGCAAAAATCGAAGATGTTGTGGTTATGGCCAATGAGGGGATCAGAACCGTGATAAACAACATCATTCACAACGCTCTTGTCCACGGCAGATCCGGAGTTAAAGTTGAGGTATGTTCAAATGAGAAAAACGGGATTGTGAGAGTGTCTGATCTCGGAGATGGTATTCCCGACGAATTGAAGGACAAAATCTTTGAGGAAGGGTTCACGACCGGAGAGGGGACGGGTCTGGGACTGTACATCGCCAGAAAAATAGTTGAAATATACGGGGGAAAAATCGAAGTAAAGGATAACGTACCAAAGGGATGCATCTTTGAAATAATAATACCTAAAAATTAAAATGGGAGAGTGAGTGCCTCGGTAGGACACACCTTTGTGCAGGCTCCGCAGTGCACGCACTTCTCAGCTTCAACAATAACTCTCTTCTCACCATTGAATTTCAGTGCCTCGGTAGGACAGATGCTGATGCATGCTCCGCAGTGCACGCACTTCTCATCGTCCTTCTGGACGGCTCCGACCAGCTCAATAACGTCTACTCCCTGGGTTTTCAAAATTTCTTCAACTTCCTTTGCCTTTTCGTCTTCAACCTCTATCAGAATCTCGCCCCTTCTCGCCCCCACAGATGCCCTCAGTATGTTTATGAGAGCACCTGTTTTGAGTGTTGTTCTGGAGAGCACAGGTTCCGTAACAGTTCTCGAATCAAAGTGAAGAACCATTCTCATTTCTATCACCTCGCAAGCAGTCTGCTCAGATCTTCACTTGTAACAATTCCGAGCACATTTCTCTTTGAGTCCACAACTGGAAGTGCCGAGATGCTGTTTTTCTCCATTTTCCTTGCTGCGATCTCAACAGGCTCCTCTGGAAACGTCACCACAACATTTTTTGTCATGACTTCTGAAACTGTGCCTGCCTTCTTCAGAGCGACGGCCTTTGCGACATCCCAGGATGTGACTATTCCTATAAGCTTGCCATCCTTCACGACCGGCAGGTGATTAACGCCCTTTTCAATGATAAGTTTTGCAGCATCCTCTATACCTGTATCAGGTGAGATTGTGAAGGCCTTAACCATCACACTCTTCACGACTCTGATCTCCCTCTGCCTCATAGGTTTGAAGACTTCTTCCCGCGGAATTCTGTCTACAGGACTCGTAAGCAGAAACTCACCTTTCTCTATCTGCCTTTTGAGCTCATTCATTATCCTTTCTGCCATGTAGAAACTCGACAACGGGGACGTTCTCACTTCCTCCCCGTTTATCTCAACCTTTCCGCTTATAAGCTCCTCATAGGTCACCTTTCTTACAACGGGCCTTCCCCTTCTTGCAACTCCGAAATCGAGTATTTTCGTTTCAATTTCACTGTTCCTAACTGCAGTAAACTTTGCCATTTCAGCATCCAGTATCGGAATTGGAATGCCTATACCCACAAATAGAGTGGCACCATATCCCGGGAAGTACGCACCTTTCATGTACTCCGGGTCCATTTCCCTGAGATTTCCTTTCACCATCAGTGTACCGTACGGTGGAGCGTGCTGAGTCCCTTCCCCGATAACGTATCCCTTGGCACCGCACAGGAATATCCTTGTTCCCACCCCAATTGTACGGTATTCCGGATCGTTATTCAGCGGAGAGATCTCTCCTGTTCCGGCAAACGTTACATTCCCGAAGTTCGGGAGAAGTGTTCCCATGTAAGTTCTCAGAATTCTGTTTGAGCTGTTTGTGGCTGCATTATACCTCTGATAGGCATTTCTCGGATTCAGCATTACTGCCTGATTCACGTCATCCAGAGAAATTTCAGTGACAATCTCTTTTCTGGGATAACAGTCCGTTCCGTATGCTGTAGCTCTCAGCTCAACCTCCTTGCCCTCAACAAGCGTCTCGATTACATGCCCTCCTCCGTAGCCCTCTTCAGTTTCGGAAAGCTGGGTTGCTCCGAGATAAGCATCAACGGCAGCGACACCTGTATATGCCTCAACATCGTTAAGCCAGACTCTTTGCATTTTTATCGGAGGATCGGAATGGCCAAAATTGAAAAACGCACCGCTCGAACACATTGCACCAAATGTTCCGGTTGTGACCACATCCACCTCCTTTGCTGCCTGCTCCGGACCAAGTTCAGCAACAATTTCCTTCATTTCCGCCGCTGTGACAACCCTTACATTTCCCTCTCTGATTTTCTGGTTTATCTCCTCTACCGACTTGACCATGCTACTCCTGATGACGTCCAAGTATATAAATGTTTGTAATCTGAAATCAGTGTTAAATTACAAATAGTAATAAAGAAAATGAAAAAATATAATTATTTTTTAATTCCATAGAAATCATACCACCCTCCTCTGCTCCCCGGCTTCAGCTTCTTGTCGCCGATATACCCAGAAAGCACCAGCTTTTTCAGCGTGTTTGGCGGAGCATAGTGCTTCTCTTTCGTCTCTTCGTAGAGATACTCGGCTATGTGCAGCGCTGTATCCAGGCCTATCAGGTCCATCAGCTCAAACGGTCCCATCGGGAAGCCAAAGGCAAGTCTGCACATTTCGTCAATTTCTCTAATTCCGCCAATTCCCATCTCAAAAAGTCTCACCGCTTCAACAAGCCACGAATTGATGAACCTAGTTGTGAAAAATCCCGGACCGTCTCCAGCTTCAATGGGTATCTTTCCAAATTTCCTCGACAGCTCAACGGTCAGGTCAAATGTTTCATCAGAAGTTAAAGCGCCCCTCACTACCTCAATCAGCTTCATCACCGGAGCGGGATTGAACCAGTGCATTCCTATAAACCTGTCCTTCCTATCAACGGCAGTTGCCAGATCGGATATCATTATTCCAGAAGTGTTGGAAGCAATTATCGCTTCCGGCTTGCAGATTTTGTCAAGCTGCGAGAATATTTTCTTTTTCAGATCTGCATTCTCCGTAACAGCCTCGATGATGAAATCTGCATCTTTAAGACTGTCAAGAGACGTTGAAGTCTTTATCCTTGCCATGCACGCCTTTGCATCTTCTTCACTCATTTTTCCTTTCTCAACAAGTCTTTTCAGCCCGAAGGGTCCGGACTCAATCAGTTCCAGTGCTTTTTTCAGAACCTCCTCGCTGATGTCGACCAGTACCACCTCATATCCCGCCTTTGCTGCAACCTGAGCAATTCCATGCCCCATCACTCCAGCACCAACAACTCCAATAACTTTAACGTCTTCCAGTTTCAAATCACCACCTCCTCTGAAATTTCAACTTATTAAAAAATACTTAAGGCTTCTTGTTTTTTTAAAAATTACATTCAGGTCAGGAAAGGATTAAGTATGCAAAACTGAAAATTAACCAATGGACTTCGGCCTACCACTGATTGCAGCTTTTGCAATTGCATTCGCAATAGGATCGAACGACACGAGCAATTCATTCGGAATCTGTGTTGGATGCGGATTGCTCACAATCAGAAGGGCGGTTTACATTCTCTTTATTCTCGTGCTGCTGGGATTTCTGTTTGGCGGGGGCAATGTGATGCAAACAGTTGGCGGAAAAATTGTCGAGCTGAACGGAGTGATCGTTTCCATCTCCCTCATGATATCTTCTGCAGCAATTGTGGTGGCAAATTACCTACGTACACCAGTTTCAAGTCATCAGGCCATAGTTATGAGTCTGATAGGCTCGGCCTTTGCACTGGGGAGGGAAATTGACCTATCAACCGTAACCAAGATAATTTTATCCTGGATAATATCCCCATTTGGTGCCCTTGCAATCTCCATTCTCATTTACTGGATTATGGAGCGCACCCTTTCTGGAAAACCTGCTCTGAAGGTTGAGAGAATTTTGAGGGTGTTTCTGCTGATTGGAGCCTCGGTAATCGGTTTCAATACAGGCGCTAATGAGCTCGCAACAGCCCTAGCTCCAGCAATATGGTTCGGAACTATGAGTGTTCTTGAAGGGGCCGTGGTTGGAGCCACAATGCTATTTTTGGGAGCGTGGTTTATCAGTGCGAGAGTTGCTGAGTCTGTTGGAAAGGGAATTACGGCTCTCGACCCATTTTCCGGTTTTGCTGCACAGTTCGCAGCGGGACTGACAGTTTTACTTTTCACGTACCTTGGTATGCCTGTGTCCACAACATACTGCACCGTGGGCTCGATTACGGGTGTAGGGCTGTACAAGGGATTCAAGGGGGTGAGATTCGCTTTTCTGAAAAGAATAATACTGAGCTGGATCTTCACCCCATTTACCGCATTTTTCATCAGCTTCGCAGTTACAATTGCCGTTTCTCAATTAACCGCCTGAACCTCATTGCATCGTCAAACATGTGGATGTTGTTGAACATCACATAGCCGTCCTTATCTACCATCTCCGCCAGCTTTTCAAGTTCCTCATCCGTATACTTGTGCTTGTAATTAAAACCATGGAGCCTGAAGTAAACAATCTCACCGTAAAGCTGACTGACAACAAACGGATCGACGACATGTACCAAATCCAGCTCCCTGCATGTTTTCTCGATGCTCTCTTCCCTCCATCCTCTCGGTTCAAAACCGAAGATGAAGTCCCTCTCGATGCAGTTAAAGAAGTCGCGCATGTTCTGCATGTTCTCCGCACTGTCCTTGAAGCTTTTTGGCGTCTGAAACAGTATGAATTTCGCTCTCAGAATTTTCGCAATGTTCCTTGTTACCTCCCAGGCTTCAAAAACCTCTCTGATTGGTTTGAAGAAGCCGCAATCTACCGCTTTAATCTTTGCTTTTCTGAAAGTTGGACTGGTTGGGGGATGCGTGATCACCTGCCACGCCTTCACCGTGAACTCGAAGTTTTCGGGGGCCATTTTTCTCCATTTTTCTGCAGTCCTTTCCGATGGGGGTTTGTAAAAGGTTTTTTGAACCTCCACCACTTCGAATGTCTGAAAATACCTGCTCATTCCAGTGGGAAATCCGCAACACCCAACCTTAATGACCATAATGCACATACACACCAATCTTAAAAACATTGTCAACTGATAACCAAAAGATATATATGCTTTGAAATTTATTTGCTCCCATGGATTTTCTCACGAATCCGGACAGATTCATGGAAAGGCAGAAAAGCGGAAGGTTTCTCTTACCGGTTTCCATTGTTGCCATCTCTGCCGTGATATCATCGGCAACATCTTACGTTTTAATCCCGACGGTGGTTGAGGTCCTCAAAAAACAGCTCCAGGGAGCGGGCATTACGGGACAGCAGTTGGAGGCAGCGATTCAGATCACACAGATCAGCATGATTATTTCTCCTTTCATCGTGACTTTCATTGGCTGGCTAGTTATCTCTGCAATTCTGTACGTCATATCCGGGATTCTTGGAGGAAACGGCAGTTTCTCGGACCTCACCAAGCTTGTGGCTTTTAGTTATATACCAGCTATAATCCTCAGCCCTGTGACATCCTATCTGGCAGTTGAGCAGACAAAGTACGCCCTTGCAGGAATTAAGGCCTATGCAATACCAACCGCCATTCTCACCATCTCTGTTGCTGCCTGGCAGGCTGTCTACTGGGCCTTTGCTGTCAAACATGCGAGAGATCTCGAACTCAGAAAGTCTGCAATGGCCAGCAGCATCGTTTTCATTGGCTACCTGTTACTGACTGCGTCCTCTCTGGTTTTCTCAGCTCTTTCAGGGACTCCCTAACCGACTTGTTGAAGGCTATTTCCCCTATTGACTTCATGTGTCTGCAGGCACTGAGTATTGTTTCCAGCGCCAGCCTGTAGTACACACTTCCCTTCATATTGCTCAGCAGTGTTTCTTCCAGCTCCTCAAGGTCTTCAATCGACTCCTCTGAGAGGGAAACATCCGAATTGAAGTAAGCGTTGGACAGCTTTTCGAAAGCCATTTTCAACTTTTCAAAGTACTTTTTCACCTCTTTAAGCTCATCAGACTTCATCTCTACTGCGTATGTGGAGAAATTGTACAGTGCATCTGATATCTCTTCAATCAGCTTTGCCACAGTTCTGATCCCGAGAATTAACCTTAATTCGTTCCATTTTGATGGACTGGAAAACTCCCTCACAAGTCTGTGTTCCTGTCTTACAGCCAGTAGATAAAGTCTGTCAGAATCTTTTTCTAGATTTTCAATATCTCTGAGGGCTTCTCGATCCCTCCTATCAATCCCATCAAGAATGGTCGCTATCATGCTCTGGATGATCTGCGTCATTCTCCGCACTACACCGTATACATCAAAGTCTGTGGACGTGAGGCACTTCAAAACAATCCTGCCTTCACTTGCATCTATAATCTCCATGCCGATTAAATCCTTGACGATTTCGCCCATTCTGCTTACAGCCCTTGCATTTATCTTCCTGTCGGTTATCACAATTTCATCAATTCCCTGAAGGTAAAGGGCATATATGAACCTCCTGACAAACTTCTCATCAAGACTAGGAAGCTTGTCAATCTGAACGCTGGTGATCCTCGCAAATTCTCTGAAACTTTTTGGGTAGAGTGTGATTACGCTGTCCTCAACCTGAAGATAGATATCATCACCCTGCTTCAGTTCGTTCAGCTTCACCCAGTTCTTGGGCAGACTGACCATGTAACTTGAACCGCCTATCAACTGAAGTTTCCTAACCTCCATTGATACATATGCATTTTAAAGGGTTAAAATACGTTTTCCTTTTCAAGTGTCATACTCTTAGTTAAATATAAATGCAGACCAAAACATATAGTATTATATGTATAGGTATTATGAGCTGAAGGAGCTGGAGTCGAGGGCTCCGAAACTTTTTGGAATTCCAACCGGGACGAAGCTTGATGATATGTTTTTCAAGATTGAGAAAGAAGGTGACAGGTACGTTAAAAAACCTCTCGGAGGAATACCGCATCTCGCTGTTATAAACCTCACAGGGGTTCCGGATACGGGTAAGAGTTTGCTGGCAGAGCAGTTCGCAATAACACAGGCAAATGCTGGGTACAAAGTGCTTTACGTTACGGTCGAAAGTCCCGCAAACTTTCTC
Organism: Archaeoglobus neptunius; assembly: GCF_016757965.1. Taxonomy (NCBI): domain Archaea; kingdom Methanobacteriati; phylum Methanobacteriota; class Archaeoglobi; order Archaeoglobales; family Archaeoglobaceae; genus Archaeoglobus; species Archaeoglobus neptunius. The sequence continues at coordinate 124,649 of NZ_JAEKIW010000003.1, forward strand.
TATACAGCGATGAAGCAGAGAAGCGAAGCAATGGGAGTTGATTTCAGCAAAGTAGAGAGTAACATAGTCGTCATAGATGCAAGCGAGAGCGATGAACTCAGGGAAAATCCCAAAGCACTCATGGAAACCATGGCATACGCAATCAAGGAGAAAAAAGTTACGAACACCGTCATTGACAGCATTACTGGACTTTACGAGCATAAGGAAGTGATGGCAAGGCAGATCGTAAGGCAGTTTTACAACTTCATGAAAAGGTACCGACAAACCGGTGTTTTTGTATCCCAGAAGAGGTCTGCGCAGGCAAGCGAGACTGCAGAGGCTGCAGGTGGTTTGGCGGTTGCACACATAGTTGACGGAACCATAGTTCTCGACAAAAAGCTGATAGAGTCAAGATGGGACGTGAAACTGTACGGCCTGCCAATTGGCAGCGTTTTGAGGACGATAAGAATAGACGGATGCAGGATAGCCCCTCACGACCCAAGAACCTGGGTTTTTGAAATTAGCGAGATAGGTACGATTGAGATCACAGTCCCGCTTGATGAGTTCATCAGAAAATCCGCTGAAGAGCAGTAGGGGGTGATGGAAATGGGATTTGAAGTTATCGCCAGGCCAAAAGGCGGAAATGTTGACAAAATGGCAGAAAAAGTTTTTTATGAAAGTATAAAACTACTTGGTGGTTTGAGGAGGCTGATCGAGTTCAGAAACCTGACGTGGCTGCCAAGCCTAGCAGAGGCAGCCTATGTTGTCGTCCTCAAAAATGAGACTTTGAAGACCTACGGAGAAATAGCAAGAGAGCTAGGAATAACGGAACAGACGGCAAAGAACATAGTAACTGCAGATGAGGAGGAGGTCATAAAATATCTGGAGGGTGAGCTTGAAGAGAGGCCGAAAGACCACATTGCAGGAGGAATTGCAAAAATGGCCTACAGAAGACTGAAAGAGGAAGGCAAGCTTGATACAGAAGAAATTGAAATCAGGCAGGAAGAGATGAATGTTCTGGACATAGACTGGGCGGTGCATGTTCTGGCGAAAGTCAGGGGGCTCGATTTCCCGGCTAGCAGAGAAGAGCTGGTGGAAAGGCTTGGCGGAATGATCATCAAAGGCAGAAAGATTGAGGACATCCTCGAGATGATTGAGTATCCAGTAAAATCGCCTGCTGAACTCCTGCACAAGATTAAGCTTCAGCTCTGACCAAATATTTTTTTACAGTATCCCCAACAGAGTTTTCGTGGAGATTGTTACATACTCCAAAAATGTTTTTATTCCCCTCACACCAAACTGCCGTAATCGCTGTGCTTACTGCGGATATCGGAGTGATGAGCCAAAACTGATGAGTGAGGGCGAGGTCAGATCTCTGCTTTCAAAAGCTTCCGGGGCAAAAGAGGCTTTGTTCACTTTTGGCGAGAGACCCGATGAGGCGTATCCAGAAATAAGAAGAATGCTAAAGGAGATGGGGTATTCGGATTTTGTTGACTATATTGCTCACATGAACAAAATCGCTGTGAGGACTGGTTTTCTACCTCACACAAACGCTGGAATACTTTCAAAGAATGAGCTGGCAAGATTGAAGGATTTGAATGCCAGCATGGGACTTATGCTTGAGCAGGCGGTGGAGCTGGAGTGTCACAGAGATAGCCCAGGAAAAAAGCCAGAAGTAAGAATAAAGATGATCAGAAACGCTGGAAGACTGGAGATACCATTCACCACCGGAATTCTCGTTGGAATTGGAGAAAGAAAATACGACAGACAGTATTCGCTTGAGGTAATTGCGGACTTACACAGCAATTACGGGCATGTTCAGGAGGTGATAATACAGAATTTCAAACCCAAGAAGGGGACGAGAATGGAGAACAGTTCCCCACCAACAACTGAGGAAATGCTCGAAACTGTAAAGATCGCAAGAGAGATTCTGCCTGAAGACGTGGTGGTACAAATACCACCAAACCTAGTAGACGATATCTATCCCTTTGTAAAGGCCGGAGCCAGAGACGTCGGAGGCATATCAAATGTCACCCATGATTTCATAAACCCTGAATCACCATGGCCAGAAATTGAGAGAATACAGAGCATGCTGAGGGGGGAGTTCGCACTGAAGGAGAGGTTATCACTCTATCCAAAATTCGTAAAGCTTAAATGGTATAGTACCATTCTTGAGCCGCTGATCGAGAAATATGCGGACGCTGATGGTTATGCTCGCCCTTGATGACCTGCTCAAAAATCCCTTCGAAACTTTCAGAATTGCAGATGAGCTTAGAAAGGAGCTAGTGGGCGATACTGTAACCTACGTGGTCAACAGGAACATAAATTTCACCGACATCTGCATAAACAACTGCAAGTTCTGCTCATTCAGAAATAGAAAGAAATACCTCCTCACCCTTGAAGAGATAAAAAAGAAGGTGGAGGAGGCAGTGAAGTTCGGATGTACCGAACTGTGTATTCAGGGTGGTCTGCTTCCACACGCAGATGTTGAATTTTACGTCTCCATTCTTCAGGCTGTTAGGGATGTGGATAAAAAAATACACATCCACGCTTTTTCCCCGATGGAAGTTGTCCATGCTGCAAGAAACAGCGGCATGGACATTGAAGACGTGCTGAAAATCTTCAGGCAGGAAGGTTTGGGTTCCATGCCGGGAACAGCGGCAGAAATTCTTGATGACAAAATCAGAAGCCACATATGTCCTAAAAAGCTGAAAACAGCGGAATGGGTTAGAGTTATAAAAACAGCCCACAGAACCGGAATCCCGACAACGGCCACCATCATGTACGGACATATGGAAAGCTGGAACGAAAGAATCAACCATATTCTGCTGATCAAGAAGATACAACAGGAAACTGGAGGAATTACGGAAATGATACCTCTGCCTTTTATGCATAAAAACAACGAGCTGGGCAGGCAGTACAAAGGTAGCTCCGGATTTGAGGATCTTTTAATGATAGCCATTTCCAGAATACTTCTCTACCCGGATATCAAGAACATTCAGGCCTCTTGGGTTAAGATGGGACCAAAGCTCGCCCAGGCTGCCCTGCATGTTGGTGCTAACGACTTAGGAGGCACGCTCATGGAGGAAAACATCTCAAAATCTGCTGGAGCTACAAGCGGAGAGTTCATGCCTCCTGACGAGCTGAGAGAGCTGATAAAAATCACAGGACGGGTTCCCAAGCAGAGGGATACCCTGTACAACATACTGGATTAGCCTCAGACTCTCCCTTTCATCATGACTCAGCTCGCCCATCAGTCATCATCGGCAATAAAATTATGTGTTTCGGATTTTTAACTTCTTTTCCAGTTAGCCGATCGATATCAAAGACAGGATCTGATAACCTCCGAAGATCGCCGTTGGGATCGCCGCACAGATGAGGGACCTTCTCCCGTCCAGTTCTCTCGCGTTTTTGATGGCAAAGTTCCAAATCAGCAGGCTCCAGATCGTAACGGCGATGTTTAACACGAGGGCAGAGTGCAAGTACCCGGTAGGAATCTGTTTTAGAATTGTCTTTGCGAGAATTCCCGGATCTGCTGTGAGATCTTCAGCACTTACCTTCGGCATGACGACTTTTTCCATGTAATTCAGACTTATCGGAATTGAAATGGCAGAGCCGAACAGAGAGGGTAGAAATCCGTAACCTGTGAACTCGAATGTTCTTTTAAATTCTCCCCTACCGTCGAAGAATGCCGATAATCCGTGCATGATTGCCGCTGTAACAAACCAAACGGCGAAGATGCCAATAACCGAGCTGACGGCGTTAATGTATGCCCCAGCTTCAAAGAACCTTGCAAGATCATCGGGAAGAGCTGTGGATAGTTTCATCACCAGTCTGAACTGGTAGTATGCAGCGAATGCTGCAAGCAGGACAACAATCGTGGCCGGTTTCTTCAGATTCGGCTCCCCCTCTTTCAGCTCCCCAAAGAACCTGTCCGGGTTCGTGATCAGACTCAACATGTCGGTTGATTGTACGTTCCATACTTAACAGTTTCTATGTTTAATTTAACCATAATTTTTTGATAGAGATTGTATATCGTAAGACTTAAATAGACATAGCATACAGGTGGTTGTGAGTAGTAGGCAGGTAAGAGGATGTACGAGGTAAAGGACTGGAATGAGGAAGTTATGAAGTGGCTTGCTGTTGGGCTCTGCCTGGCTATGGTGGGGTTAATGATGACATCAAATGTGGAAATTGCAAACATAGCAGGAGTTGTAGCAGGAGCCTACGCTGGGTATCACGCCGACAGTCAGATAGGGGCGATTGTAGATGGGGCGTATTATGGTCTACTGGCTAGCTCAATACCTATCGCTGCATATGGCGTCATAGTTGCAGCTGGTGTGGCGACAGGTGGTGCAGCGATAGTTGCAGGTGTAGCAATAGCTGCGTGATGAGCATGCCCAGAGGGGAAAAAATTCTCCTAAGTTTTTTACTTTTTCCTGAATATAAAGTATATTCTTTGGCATTGAGAACAAAAAACAAATACGAGAAAGATGGGTTAGTTATCTTAGCCTCGGCATGGATTGTTTTCAAGACATCGTTACTTTTAGGACTAGTACTGCAGTTTTTTGTGTATGTACATCTGAAGGCTATCATCTTTCAAATATTTGCAACACTTGGTATGCTGTCAGCAGTAACAATTACATTTTATTTAAAAATTTACAGAAATTTATGTACAGAAAATTAATTTTATTTACGACCTTTGTGTTTAGCGTAGGCTTTATTTTTGGTTTGTATAGCAATTGGGTACAATCGTCGTATTATATATGTGCTCAAAAATATGATTACGCAAACTTGTCCATTTATAGTATATTACGTAATAATATAAAAGTTATAATTTTTATTGTTGGGGGATGTGCTACCTTTGGTACGACTACGACTATAAATTTACTGCTGAATGGACACGCACTTGGTACAGTAGTCTCCACTTTCTACTCGTGTTTGGGAGCTGGAAGGTTGTCGGCCTTAATCCTCCCCCACGGCATCTTCGAAATCCCAGCCATCATAATAGCCGGGGCTGCTGGCTTTAAAATCCCCTACGAAATCATCCGCTATCTGCTTGGCAAAAAAGAGCGAATTCTAACAAAAGAAGACATCAAAGAATGCCTAACCCTCGCATTAATCTCCATCATCTTAATCGTAATAGCAGCTTGGGTCGAAGCTAACGTCACGCTGAGGATTGCCAAAACGCTGACAAAAGGTATTTGAAGATTTGAGGTGATTTAAAAAACATGGGGAAAGTCATCGAAGCAATATACGAGAAGGGAGTTTTCAGACCCCTCGAAAAGGTAGACCTGCGGGAAGGAGAAAGAGTTAAAATAAGAGTCGAGAGAACGAAGTCGGGAGATCTGCCGGAGTTTATAGATAAGTTGTCGGAAAAATTTAAAGACGTAGAAATCGATCCTCTGGAAGTTTTACTTGAAATGAGGAAGAGACCATGGGACTGACGATAGATTCGTCGGTTTACGTAGATTCAATAGTTCCCAAATATGGGGAGAGGCAAAGGCAAAAGAAATAGCAAGGCTGGCTTCTGGAGTCGAGGTATTCGAACCGAGGGTGCTCGTCGTGGAGCTGGTGGGTGTTTTGAGTAGATTCAAACCGAAAAATGAGGTTAAAGATGTGCTGGACATTACCCGGTTCGTCAATATTATGCCAGAAGACGAAATACTTGAAACTGCTGTCAACATCGCTCTTGACACGCACTGCAGAGCCATAGATGCCTACTTCATAGCAACGGCTAAAGTCACGGACTCGATCTTAATAACGAACGACAGGGTGATGGCGGGCAATGCTAAAAAAGCTGGAATCGAAGCGTACTATTTGATTGAGGAGTTTGACGAGGCGATTGAGAGATTGAAAAAACTGTAGGGCGAGTTTTTCAGGTTCGAGATTTTCGCAGTTAAAACAGTTCGATTGGGTTTAGCATTGTGTTCCATACTCAACAGTTTCCTTATTTAACTTATCCATAATTTTTTGATAGAGAGTGTATATCGTAAGACTTAAATAAGCATAGCACGCAGATTGTGATGAGCAGAAATGAGGTGGGTTAGAGATGCACGAGGTTAAGGACTGGAACGAGGAAGTGATGAAGTGGCTGGCTGTTGGGCTCTGTCTGGCTATGGTTGGATTGGCTGTGGTGCCGGGAGTGGGTGTTGGAGATGCGGCGTACATCATAGACCAGTGGATCCAGAATCATCCGAATAGCGATAAAGTGCCGTACGAGCTGAGGTGGTTGGCCTCAGGAACAGGAGCGTTTGTAGCAGGCAACCTCGCAAACATAGCGATTAGACTTGCCGTAACTGGTGCCGTAGCTGGTCCAGCAGGAGCGATAGCCTCCCTGGTTGTAGGTCTTGCATAATCTGTCATTTTTATTTTTTAGGAGGGCGCAAAGATGAGGGCGAGACGAATAATCCAAGAGGAGCTGTTCAGATTGACTAAGGGAATTATCGTGGTCGCGGTTTCAGGAGCTGCCATTGTGCTCATAGTGAAAAGTATTGGAGTTAAAAAGTTCGGGTTTATCGAAAGTGCTCTCGGTATGAGTATCTGGGGTTTTGTTGGTATGCTGGCCTTTCTAATTGCGTGGGCCGTGGTATATAGAGAAGATATCAAAAAAATACCCAAATTGCTATCAGATAAAGGGAAAAAAGAATGAAGTTAGCTAAACTTCCATTCTGCTTTTCAACCGTAGCGTACATCTTTGGAGTGTTTTTGTCTACAATATACCTTAACAAAAATAAAATCTCTCTCCTGACATTTGGGGAAGATATCCACCTGAATACAGGTATTTTCATTCCAGTAGTTCTTAATAATCTGTACACTGTTTCCTTAACAATTCTCGGCGGGTTTGTGATGGCGACTCTCACAACTCTTGAGCTTGTGTACAATGGAGCGATCATTGGCGGGCTACTTGTGATTCTCCCCGGTAATGTTTTCGTAACCTTCATTTTACCTCATGCAATCTTCGAAATCCCAGCCATAATAATAGCCGGGGCTGCTGGATTCAAGATTCCCTGCGAGGTCATCCGATACCTGATGGGCAGGAAGGAGCAGGTTCTGACCAGACATGATATCAGAGAGTACTTCACCATGGCCCTGATTTCCGTCGTGCTGATGGTGATAGCAGCCTGGATAGAGGCGAACGTGACGCTGAGAATTGCCAGAGAGATGTTGAATTCAACGAGTTAAACGAAATGCCAAAACAGGTTACTTAGTATTGCCATCCGGCATCATTTACAACTCTATCTCAAATCTCTCCTCAGTTATCTCCCTTTCCAGCTTGAAAAGCGTAACTCCGAGTTTGTCGCCAACGTCAACAAGCATGAAGCTCGGAACTCCTGGTCCTCTCCCTCCACCCCACACACCCGTTGCAGACCCGGGATTGAGCAGCACGACCTCACCCCGGTAAACATCCGGGGTGTGGGTGTGACCGGAAATGAGCACTTTAACCTTCATCTTCTTTGCAATATCCAGCAACTGCTCTCTGTTCCCCCTCGGGTAAACCTGATATCCATGGATAACCCCCACCATTCCTCTCACTACCTGATATTCCGGTAGAGGCAGGGAGTCCATGTTCCCCCTAACAACGTAGTACTCATCCGACAGGCTTCTTATGTACTCAAGCACCTTGCCCGAAGTCAGATCGCCCGTGCATATCACTGCGTCATAATCCAAAGTTTTGAAAAGGTGATCAAACTCAGAGGGAATTTTTGATGCTCTCTCGGGAATGTGCGAATCTCCAAAAATGAGTAGTTTCATAGAAGCCACTCAGGAATCTTCTGCTTTGCGATCAAATCCCCGTAACTCTCCCTCTCCCTGATGACCCACCACCTGTCCCCGCTTACAAGAACTTCAGCACATCTCGGTCTGCCGTTGTACTGACTGCTCATCACAAATCCGTAAGCTCCGGTATCGAATATGGCAATCAGGTCACCCATCTCAACCTTTGGAAGCTTTCTGTCTCTCGCCAGAACATCTCCACTCTCACAGATCGGCCCAACAATCGTGTAAGTCTCCTCCGCTCTGTTTTCCATCTTGTTCGCCACGGCAACCCTGTGGAAAGCATTGTACATTGCAGGCCTTATGAGGAGGTTGAAGCCGGCATCAACAGCTACAAAGTGCTTGAAGCCCTTCTTAACGGCATTAACTCTCGTTATCAGGACGGTGGTGTTTCCGACAATGCTTCTTCCCGGCTCAAGCCAGAGCTGAGGATCGGATTTCAACTCCGCCCTTCTCTTCTCGAACTCCGGAAGAATTGCTTCTGCAAAATCACTGGGTGTCGGAGCTCCTTTACCTTCATAGTCTATGCCCAGTCCTCCGCCCAAATCCACGAATTCCAGTTCGACACCTTCCTTCTCTATTTCAACTGCTATATCCATAACCTTGTTTAACGCATGTACGAAAGGAGAAAGGCTCAGGATTTGGCTGCCAATATGACAGTGAATGCCTGCCGGAACGACTCCATCGAGCTTCAGAGCTAGCTTGTAGGCGTCGGCTGCCAGTCCATGAGGTATTCCAAACTTTGATTCTCTCAATCCCGTAGCTATTTTCGGGTGTGTTTTGGGATCGACGTCAGGATTGACTCTAAACGCGATTTCCACCTCTTCTCCGCTCTCCACTGCAGCTTCTGAAATCAACCGCAGCTCATCTATGCTATCAACGCTGAACTTGACCCCCGTCTCAATTCCCATTTCAATTTCTCTTATGCTTTTCGAGTTTCCATTGTACAGTATCTTATCCCTCCTGAATCCGGCTAACAGGGCCAGATACAGCTCACCATCACTAAAAACGTCAGCCCCAAATCCCTGAGCAGATATTATCTTCATCAATGCAATATTGTTGTTCGCTTTGACTGCATACAAAATTCCGGCATTGGGAAATGCTTCTCTATACGCCCTGATATTGCTTTCAAGCTGAGCCTTGGAAGTTATATATACTGGAGTTCCTACCTCACTGACTATTTCAGTAACAGGAACGTTTTCTACAGTAAGAATGCCCTCTTTCTGAGAGAACATGAATAAATTGGGTTCCATGAGTTAAAAAATATTATCTCGAAATTTCAATCTTGAGTCTCTCCGGATTGTATTTCCAGTCTGCTGGCAGCACGCCCTTCTCCTTGTAGTAATTCGAAAGTCTCCAGATTTTTGCTTCTATGAGCTGCAAACCTCTTCTGTTGTGCTTGTCCTTTCTGTGCACCTCAAGATGCTTTCTGAGTTTAAGCGCCTTTTTGATGAGCGATTTCAGATCTTCGGGATATTTTATTTCAACTCCTTTCTCCCTCAGGATTTTCTGGATCTTCTTTCCTGTAATCTGCTTCACTGATGGAATGCCGTACTGGTCCCTCAGTATCATTCCTATCTGACTGGGCTCGTACCCCTCTATGAAGAGCTCCACTACCTTTTTTTCTACCTCGGCAGGCGACATATCCACCCATTCTGGAGGAGAGTCCCTATAAACCCTTTTTGATCCTGATTTGCCCCTTCTTCTCGCATGAATTCTTGCCATGAGCGTCACCTCCTTGCCCTCTCCTCCCGATTGAATATATAACTTGCGTTGCTGATAATTGATTCATTCTGCAATAAAAATGATTGGATTATGAGAACGACTGCTGTATTTCCGAAAATCGAACAAAAAGAGTTATATTTTTGAAAAACAAGTATTTGATTGTAAGGAGGGTGAGAAGTGAGAGATTGCAGGTACAGGAAGTCTTCAGGTGTTGAACTGAGCAGCATAGCTGAAAGGCATCTGGTTTGCTCGCACAATCAATTCATCCAGGAAAATATGAGGCCGAATACGTCAAAAAGGCCAGAACAGGCAGTACAGATGGTTGTTTTACCAAGGGAAAGTTTAAATAAACTATTAATAATTTTTTAAATGGTGGTATCATGGCATCTATCAGTGAGAAGATGGTTGAGGCGTTGAACAGGCAGATAAACGCAGAAATTTACTCTGCCTACCTTTATCTCTCCATGGCAGCATATTTCGAATCGGTGGGTCTGAAAGGTTTTGCCAACTGGATGAGGGTTCAGTGGCAGGAGGAGCTGGCTCATGCAATGAAAATCTACGATTATGTTGCCGAAAGAGGCGGAAGAGTTAGACTTTATGCAATCGAAGAACCCCCATCCGAATGGAATTCGCCCCTTGATGCATTTGAACATGTCTATCAGCACGAAGTCAAGGTTACAGGTATGATAAACGAGCTGGCAGAGCTGGCTATTTCAGAAAAAGATTACGCAACCTACAACATGCTGCAATGGTTTATCGCAGAGCAGGTTGAAGAGGAGGCTTCAGCAAGCGAAATAGTAGAAAAGCTCAGGCTTATAGGCAGTGATGGCAGAGGATTGCTGATGATGGACAGTGAACTTGGACAGAGGCAGTTCACTCCGCCACAGGAGGAAACAAAATGAAATACGCCATCTTTCTTTTCAACGATGATGAGATGTGCATGGTTCATGCATTTCTCTACGTCAGAGAGTTGAATGAGAACGGTGTTGAGGCCAGACTGATTCTCGAGGGTAGGGCCACGAAAGTTCCAAAGATGTACAGAGAGAGTGGATTGATAGGAAGATACTATGAGGAGGCAAAGGAAAAGAGCTGGATAGATTGCGTTTGCAGGGCATGTTCTGTAGCTACGGACTCTCTAAGCTATGCAGAAAAAGAAGGTTTGAGAATATGTGGGGATTTAAACGGACACGTTAGTATTTTGAGCTATATAAACAGGGGGTATGGCGTTCTGGTAATGGGTTGAGGTGATTGGATGACGGAAATTCTGCAGGTGTATAAATGCATGGTTTGTGGAAATATTGTGGAGGTCGTGCATGCCGGTAGAGGGCAGCTTGTCTGTTGCGGACAGCCTATGAAGCTGATGGAAATAAAAAAGACCGATGAGGGGAAGGAGAAGCATTTACCGGTAATAGAAAGGTCGGATGGCAAGGTTGTCGTAAAGGTCGGGAGTGTTCCACACCCCATGGAAGACGTCCATTTCATCGAGTGGATCGAGCTTCTGGTGGATGGATTTGTCTACAGAAAGCAGCTAAAACCGGGGGATAGGCCTGAGGCAGAGTTCAGTGTTGAAGGTGAAAAGCTGTCCGCTAGGGCATACTGTAACGTTCACGGACTCTGGCAGCAATGAGGTGGATGGATGGATACTCCCAAGAATTTAATAAAGGGGTATATCGGAGAGAGTCTGGCGATAAGCAGGTATCAGATATATTCTAGTATAGCTGAGAATGAGAAATACATCTACGTTTCGAAATTTTTCAGAGAGGTTATTGAGAACGAGAAGAAACATGCAGAAATTTTTGCAAACTTCATAAAAAAGCTGGATGTTGAGGCCTCCGAAGTTGAGATCAGGGCCCCCATAAAATTCGGTACCACAGCCGAAAACTTACAGTATGCTGTTGAGGGGGAAAGATGGGAAGCTGAGGAATTTTACCCGCTGACTGCGGAGACAGCGGAAAGGGAGGGATTCAGAGAGATAGCAGAAAGGGTTAAGACTCTCGCCAGTGTTGAGGAGCAGCACCGGAAAAAGTTCGCAAAACTTCTTGAACTTGTTGAAACGGGAAAGATGTTCAAAAGAGATGAGGAGGTTGAGTGGATGTGTCTTGTATGCGGTTACACGGAGAGGGGGCAGGAGCCGCCAAAAGTTTGCCCCAACTGCGGGGCCATGTACTACCATTTCGTTTCGAAAGATATTCTTGCTTTGTGAGGTGATGAAATATGGGAACGCTCGAAAATTTGGTTAAGGCCTTTATGGGAGAAAGCATGGCGAGAAATCGCTACACCTTCTATGCGAAGGTGGCGAAGAATGAAGGATACGTTTTCATTCAGCGGGTATTTCTGGAAACGGCCGAGAACGAGAAAGAGCATGCCGAAAATCTGCTTAAATTCATTCAACAGTTGAGAGGAGATAAGGAAGAGATTGTAGTGGACCGGGCCGGAGCTCCTGTAGTGTGGGGAACGACGGTAGACAACCTGAAGGCTGCTATTGCCGGAGAACACTACGAAAACACCGAGATGTACCCGAACTTTGCCGATGAGGCGGAAAAAGAGGGGTACAAGGATATAGCAGCTAAGCTGAGAGCAATTGGGGTGGCTGAGAAGCATCACGAAGAAAGATACCGCAGACTGCTTGATGAAATTGAAAAAGGTACATTCTTCAAGAGAGATACGGAGACGGCGTGGGTCTGTCTTGAGTGCGGGTATGTCCACTACGGCACGGAGCCGCCTGAGGAGTGTCCTAGCTGCGGACATCCGAGGGCCTACTACGTTGCCCAGGACTTGCTTTCTCTTTAATTTTTTGGGTAGATAAAATGGACATCCGGGCTTTTTACAAGATGAGCTACGGTGTATACATTGTAACATCAGCAAAGGATGGAAACTTTGCGGGACAGATAGCCAACACCGTGTTTCAGGTTACCAGCAACCCGGTAAAAATTGCAGCATGTCTGAACAAGGAGAACGTAACCCACAGGTTTGTTGATGGAAGCAAAACCTTCGGCGTAACAGTTCTTGAGCTGGAAACGCCACTAGAGTTCATAGGAAGATTCGGCTTCAGGAAAAGTGATGATTTCAACAAATTTGAGGGAATAAACTATAAAATTGGAAAGACTGGAGTTCCGCTGGTTACAGACCATGCCATCGCCGTAATAGAGGTCAGAGTTATTGATAGCTGCGATGTTGGAACCCATACCCTGTTCATAGGAGAGGTTGTCGACGCGGAACTGGTGAAGGATGCTGAGGTTCTCACGTATGCAGACTACCAGTTGATAAAGAAGGGCAAAACACCGAGAACGGCAACAGTGTATTTCGAAAAATGAGCATTGAAGAGCTGCTGAAAAGTGGGGAATTCAATAGAATAAGGAAAATATCCCGTCTGGTATCTTTTTTATACCATCCAGATGAGCTGCTGAGGTTCAGAGCTGCTGAGGCCCTTGGCGTTATGTGTAAGGGCAGCAAGGCAAGAAACTACATTCTGAGACTTTTCTGGCACCTCAGCGACGAAAGTGGAGCCTACTGCGTTGGCGCACCTCTCGGTATAGCGGAGATCGGAAGGAACAATCCGGAGATTTTTGAGGGATTCAAAAACAAGTACGTTTCCCTGCTCGATGACTGGGAGGTTGAAAGAAAATATGTGGCTTATGGAATCGGCAGAACGGCCAGGATCATCAGAAATGCTTTTCCAAATCCGGCAGAAAAGCTGAAAGAGAAGATTGAAGAGATCGAGAGCGCCGAATTCAGAGCTTATGCAATATGGGCACTCAAAAAGCTCGGTGAGAGTATCCCGCATGTAGTATCTCTCCCTGAGGATGCCGTCAGATTTTACGATGGAAAGAATGTGGTTGAAATGAGCTGGAAAAAATTTGTGGAAACCTTCATTCTTCAGGAATCTCCGGAAGATACCTCTTAAACAGAGCATAGAACATCGCTGTCAGAAAAACTGCAATGCTGACAAACAGAAAAGCCACTATCACCGTCACTGCAACCATCGGCATTACGATATAGAAGTTGAAAAAGTCCGAAGCAAGCAAGCCCTTTTCTCCAGTAACAACCATGTACGGGTACCTTGCACCACTGTTCATAAGCTCTCCCAGAAAGACGGCAGTGAGTGAGAGGATTGCGGTGTATTTTGCGTAATTTAAAGCTTCCTGATCAGATTTTATGAAACACATTAAGCTCAGAACCAGCAGGGCAAGAACCACCGTAACTTTGGCGGTCAGCACCGGTATGAAGTGCCCGAAGGTTACTGTGCTGAAGATATACGGTGAGCTGTCCGCCAGAGACGCCCAGTAAATAATCCCTATCGGTATCTGAACAGCGAGAAAAACCAATCCGTAACGGTAGCCAATTCTTGAACCTCTTTTATCTTTCTCCATGGCCATCAGGTATGCAACCACGAACCCACCAACTGACAGGGCTGCGAAAATCGTATGGAGGTAAAGTATCCAGAAAGTCGGATTCAGGTAAGCGTTCCATGCTACGACCTTAACTCCGGCGAGATAGTCAGCTACGGCAGTTGGATGATTTATTTCAGCAAATATCGTTCTGAATCCAAAAGGAATGGCAAAGCCGGAAACAGCCATTATCATCCCAATGGCGCTGTGATATCTGGGGCTCACTTTCCCCCAGGTGTACCAGAAAATCCCTATGCTTGGAATTCTGATCATTATGCCGATTAAAGCAATGAGTATTGGTGTAAAAAGAACATTCGTTGCGAGGGCCGTGAGTGATGGAAAGAAGCCAGCAAGAAATACCGTTATTATCGTCCCCCACACGCCTGAGAACAATTCGAATATAACAAGAATCTTGAAAACCCTTCTTGCAAAGAACTCAAGGTACGCATCATCTTCCCTGTATGCCATTAGCCTTGCGAAAGCCGATATCCAGCCGGTTCCAAGCGTGATTGAAACAAGAATGATATGAATCAGCACCGCCAGTCCGAGAACAGAAAAACCGGTGATCACTGCATTCATTCCCTTCCACCTCCCGAGCCTTTTTTGAGAAGTTCTACAAATCTGTAACCTCTCGTTGCAACGGTGTACATGGCGAAAAGTCCACTTACACCGATAGCTGCAATCACAAGACCCATGAATGCCGCAAATTCCGGTGTCACAGCACTACCGACGACTGTTACGAGATCATCGGGATAAAGCAAACCATATACAGTCCAGGGTTTTCTGCCGACCTCCCTGACGAACCAGCCGAGTGTGGATGGAATAACGGATCCGAGTAGAATCAGGAAGGAAAGGACAACAACAGATCTCTCTCCCAGAATTTTCAGGACAAGCATTGAGATAGGGTTAATTCGGTACAGGTGGGCAAAAAGAGCCACTGCTGAAATGAATCCCAGTATGCCGAAGGCTATCTTTGTGTAGTAAGCTGTATGAACCACCTGCATTCTGCTCAAACTTCTGTCAAGGTCGGTGTAGCATATCCGCTTCAGTCCGGTATTTAAAGCTGAATCGATATTCTTTTCCGAGATCTGGACACCAAGTTCTGAAGATAGAGCTAAAAGATAGTCTCTACTGAGACCAACCGATTTTACCAGATCTCCGAGCTTTGAGCTGCCAAGTTCATCGCAGCTTCTCCTGAACTCATCAAAACCCGGAATCGGTTTAGAAGGGTTGCCATATGCGATGAGAGCAACAACCGGATTGTAAAACGTCTCCTCTGCCCCCTCGATAAGTGCAAACTTCGTGGGATTGTACTCAACAACCCCCTCCCCCATAAAGTGCCCGAATATGGTTGGCTGGACGAGGAAAAAAACCAGAACGACAAAAGCTGCAACCTTCACTACTTTGAGATACTTCTTATCGCCAGTTTTATGGTACCTGTATCCGTATGATGCCAGAGCTATGGATGATCCCACCAGAAAAGCTGCAAACAGCGCATGTAAAACCGAATAAAGGGCAAACGGATTGTAGAATGCCACGAACGGATCTGTTAAAATAACACCAACCTCCCTTGCAACGTTTGGATTCTGAATTATTGCCTGAATAGGCAAGCCAGAAGCAAGAGTAAGCACCTTTAAAGCAACCAGCTTCTTCACATCCACGACAAGAGGTCCATACTCTGGAAGGAAAGGATACAAGGTCGCCGGAACACTGCCCGTTCCCCATGGAACTACAAGCCAGGAGTTAACACTTGTTATGAGAATACCCGAACCCGCAGCGAAAGCCCAGTAAACAGCGAGGATTGCAATGCTCCGAGAGGTCCTGATTTTCCCGAGTGTAACTATGAACAGGACAAGTGTTGCAATCTCGTTAGCAAACATTATGAGCTCAAATGCAAGTGGTGTTAAGGCGAAGCTTGCAATAACGAGAATCGTTCCGGGCCATGCCTGTACCAGACCGAATTCAACCAGAGTTCCTGTTATGGCGCCGAGCGCAAAGTTTACGGCAAGAACAGACGTCATCAGCCTTGCAGCTCTGAAATAATCCTCATCATTTGATTTCATGTATTTCCAGAGCAGTCCGATTATTACCGGAGGAAATCCGAGTGTAATGCTGAGGAAAAGGGCATGGAAGTATATTCCAAATGCAGAAAGGGCTAGCATTGGCTGAACATCTGAAATGCTACCACCTCCTTAAACAATATTTCAGATATTTTTCCACAATATAAATTTTTTGTTCGATTTTCGAATATTAAAGTACTATGTACGGGCATTATGCATTTCAACGCCAAAACTTTAAAACTTCTCGAAAATCCATTTTGATGTTCAGGGTTATTCCGGCAGTTGACCTGAAGGACGGCAAGGTTGTAAGACTCAGGCAGGGGAGAGAAAAAGAGATTACTTTTGAAGCGGAAAATCCTGTTGAAATTGCTAAACACTGGGTGGAGATGGGAGCAAAGGTGCTTCACGTAATCGACCTGAGCGGGGCATTTCAGGGAAGGTTGAAGCATGAGGACGTCATTGCAGAGATTGCATCCTTCGTTGAGGTTCAAGCTGGCGGGGGTATTAGAGACCTTGAGATTGCCGAGAGACTTTTCGATGCTGGTGTTGACCGTGTTATTTTCGGAACCATAGCCGTTGAAAAGCCAAACGAAGTTAGAGAATTTGCCGAAAGCTGGGAGAGAAGGGTTATGATCGCAATCGACTCAAAGAAAGGAAAGGTTGCTGTTAAGGGATGGAAGGACACAGTTGAGCTAACACCCATTGAACTCGCTGAGTTTTACGATGACCTCCGGGTTTCTTTCCTATACACAAACATAGACGTTGAAGGGCTGGTTTCAGGTATTGAAAAGCAAAAAATCGATGAGGTTGTGAAAAAGCTAAAAAACCCTGTCTATATTGCCGGCGGAATTGCAAGTGTTGATGACATCAGATTCGTAAAGAGGTGTGGAGGAGCAGGTGTCATCATAGGCTCCGCTCTCTACACTAAAAAGCTTAAATTTGAAGACGCAATAAAGGTTGAACATGAAAAAGTTTAGCAGAAAAACCGATGAGACTGAGGTCTCGGCCATTTTTGGATCGGAAAAAACTGAGGTGAGGACGGGAGTACCCTTCCTTGACCACATGCTTAGGACGTTTGCCAGACATTCCGGATTCGGAATTACCGTCATTGCCGATGGAGATAACGTGCATCACATAGTCGAAGATGTTGCAATAGCTCTGGGCAGGGCCGTGGGTGAGATGGACAAGAAGGGAATTGAAAGATTTGGCGACGCGATAGTGCCGATGGATGATGCTGTTGCTATTTGCGGTCTGGATTTCAGTGGAAGAGGCGTTTTTGTTTTTGACGGCGAGATCAGAGACTCAGATATGAGGGGTGAGGACTTCCTGCACTTTCTCGACACCTTCTGCAGAAACGCTGGAGTTAACGTGTATCTGAAGGTCAGGGGCACCAATTCTCACCACATGATGGAGGCCGCCTTCAAGGCGATCGCCATATCTCTGAAAAAGGCCCTAAAAAAAAGTGGTAAAGACTATAGAAGTGCCAAGGGTGTGCTGGACTGATGCTGATAGAGGCTGAGAAGCTGAGCAAGAAGTTCGGAAAAAGATATGCAATTAGAGATATCAGTTTTGGGATTGAAGGTGGGAAGGTTGCCATCATGGGATACAACGGTGCGGGAAAATCCACACTGGTGAAACTTATTTGCGGAATTTTAAGGCCCACGTCCGGAAAGATATCAGTTCTGGGCAGGAACCCGGCAGCATCACCTGAGGTGAGAAGAGAGATAGGCGTTGCCTCGCACAATCCCATGCTGTACAGAGAGCTGACGGTAAAAGAAAACCTGGAGTTTTTCTCAAAACTCTATGGAACAGAATTCGAATCAGATCTGGCAGAAATGCTGGGATTTAGGGAGTATCTTAACAGAAGGGTTTTTGAGCTTTCAAGGGGATATTTGCAGAGAGTGTCCTTTGCCAGAGCACTGATAAACTCTCCGAAACTGCTTGTGCTTGACGAGGTCACATCGGGGCTTGACCAGGCAGTCAGAGAGAACATTCTTGAGATCCTTGAAGGTTACAGAGGATGCGTTCTCTTCACGACACATGTTCTTGACGAGGCTGAGTTCTGCGACTCCTTCATTGTTCTGAAGAACGGAAAAATTGCATATTTCGGAAAGAACTATGAAGAAGCTGTGGGGATACTGAATGAAGGCAATCGAGATTACTAAAAAGGATTTGAGGATAGAGTTTAGAACAAAGTCCAGTCTCAGCCTCATGCTCCTGTTCAGCCTCACTGCTGCGTTTCTTTTCAGCGCTGCAATACCTGATCCTGAAAAACTCTTTTCGCCTCTTCTCCTCATAATCTTTTTTCTAACGGGTATACTTGGCTATTCCACCTCACTCCTAAAGGAAGTCGATACCGAAACCATTGAGGGGCTTAAAGCTTCTCCCATAACCCCACAGCAAATTATGATCGGAAAAATGGTATTTAATCTGATAATTATGTTCATTGTTCAGATTTTCATATTTCCCATCTGTTATGCTCTTTTTGATGTTTCTGGCAATTTCCTGTTGGCCTTTCTCGTTTTTGTGATATGCAACTCTGCACTGGCGATAACGATAACTGCCCTTTCCCCACTGCTCTCTCATTCAAGATCCAGGGAGATTCTTCTTCCTGTGCTGGTCTTTCCGGTAATCTTCCCCATTATCAGTCTTACGGTTTCTCTTACAGATCTCGCCCTGTCCGGTGAAATCGACATTTACCGGCTTCTGTTCATGGTATCTTTCACCGGCTTAATTTTTAGTCTGTCCATGCTTACGGTGGATAGAGTTCTGTAGATAACTGCGAATCCAGAAACCAAGCACGGGACGTTAAATATTACCGACACATTAATAAAAATCAGAAAAGCATGTTTAAACCTTCAATAAACGCCTCAACCGACGCCATTATAATATCGGTCCTCGCACCTCTGGCTGTTACCACCTTGTTGTCCTTCTTCAGTTGCACCACCACGTCGACAAGAGCGTCGGTACCACCAGTTATGGCGTCAACGTGGTAGCTTACGAGCTTGACGTCTGCAAAATCCTTTATGGCCTTTCTTATTGCATTTATGGCCGCATCAACAGGACCAAGACCAACGGCTGCCTCAATTTTTTCGGTGCCGTTGATCTTCAGTTTCACACTTGCCATCGGCATAACGTTCTTTCCGCTGAATATTGCCAGATCCTCAAGCTTTACCTTCTTCTCACGCTTTATTTGCAGAACCGTTTCGATTATGGTTCTGACGTCCGCATCGGTAACCCTCTTGCCCTTATCTCCAATCTCCTTTATCCTCATGAGAATTTCCTTCATCTGCTCAGGTGTTGCCTTGTACCCAAGTTCGTTCATTATCGCCTCCACGCTTGCCCTTCCAGCGTGCTTTCCGAGAACTATTACCCTTTTCCTCCCCACAACTTCAGGCGAGATCGGCTCATAGGCAGTTGCATCCCTGAAGAGTGCAGAGGTATGGATTCCACTCTCGTGTGTGAAGGCATTCTCCCCCACCACTGCCTTGTTTGGTGGAACGACGACCCTTGAAAGTCTTTCCACTAGCTTTGAGGTGTTGTATATTTTCTCTTTTTTAATGTTCGTCTTAATTCCGTAAATGTATTCGAGAGCTATCACTATCTCTTCAATCGCCGCATTTCCCGCTCTCTCCCCCAGTCCGTTTATCGTTCCGTGAAACTCGTCTGCACCAGCTTTAACACCAAAAATTGTGTTCGCAGTGGCGAGACCGAAATCATCATGACAGTGAATCGCAAGAGGCAGTCTGACTTCAGACTTAATTCTTTTAACTATCTCCTCCATTTTTTCTGGCGATAACACTCCAACCGTGTCGGTGAATGTTACCCTGTCTGCCTTCACTTCCTCAGCTTTCCGGAAGAGGTCTATTACAAAATCAAGGTCGGCTCTCGAGGCATCCTCTGCTCCGAATTCCACTATCAGCCCTCTGTCTCTCGCATACTCGATAGCTTCGGCACTCAGCTCAATGATATATTCACGACTTTTTCCCGGGAATTTTGCATTTATGTGTATGTCAGATGACGGGGCTACCATGAAAATGGAATCAGCATTTGCATCTGCAGCGGCGTCAATATCTTCTTTTTTAATCCTTGCGAAGCTGCATATCTCTGCTTTCAAACCTCTCTGGGAGATCTCCTTGATGGCCTGGAAGTCTCCCTCTGAAGCGATGGCCGTTCCTGCTTCGATTATGTCCACACCGAGGTTGTCCAGAGCTTCAGCTATCATTATCTTCTGCTCTACACTGAGCGATACTCCGGGAGTCTGCTCCCCGTCTCTGAGCGTGGTGTCAAGAATTTTGACCTGCACGTTTGCTAAAAGAACAGATGGGTAATAAAAACTTTGGGCTGAAGACGGGCTTTGGAACAAAATTCTCCTAATCCCTGACAACGACTACATGTACTATCCACCCAAATAAATCTTGAGAACGTCAACTTTAGCTGATTCCCAAAAGAGCTAATCTCCTCCTCGAACACAACTTCAAAGTTGCCTTTCCTCACCTCTGTCGTTCCTAGATTTTTTGGGATCAAAGTTAGATACAAGACAATAGAAAGGCTTTAAATTCAGAATGAAAAAGTACAACCTCTTGAGCCCCAGCATTAAATATTCCCCGACCGTAAGCTAACGTGAAGACACTAAATTTCTTCAAGCTGTTCCACAATCTTTTCAACCTTTTCGCCAACATTTTCAATTCTGCTTTCCATTCTGCTGATGCTCGTTTTCATATCGCTTACACTCCTCATAAGCATGTAGAATCCGATAAGCATTATCGCAGCCATTATGCCGAATCCAACAAGCAGTCCCAGCCAGAAATCGGATTGAGTGTATCCCATTCCCCAGGGCATTCATCACACCTCCAAATTCCTTATGATTTCGTTGCTGATTGAAAAGTTAAAATGCTTCGCTTTATAGTATTTTTTGGCTCTACTCCCCTCCAGCCTCAGATCGCTCTCCACAAGTCCAGCTTTCTCCAGTTTCTTTAAATGTAAGTATAAAAGCTGTCTGGATATTCCAAGCTCCTTTGCAAGCTCGTAAACGCTAAGCTCCCTGTCCATGAGCATCTTGAGGACTTTAATCCTCAGAGGATGTGAAAGAGCATCGCCGAGGTTGACTATGTCCTGAAGGCTTGGCATTGCTGTGAGTAACATTTATGTTACATATGTGT
The DNA here is from genome assembly GCF_016757965.1 of Archaeoglobus neptunius. Taxonomy (NCBI): domain Archaea; kingdom Methanobacteriati; phylum Methanobacteriota; class Archaeoglobi; order Archaeoglobales; family Archaeoglobaceae; genus Archaeoglobus; species Archaeoglobus neptunius. The sequence continues at coordinate 145,739 of NZ_JAEKIW010000003.1, forward strand.
TTCTAATACCAAAAATTGGAAGTTACTGAAGCCCTTTTTCCATCGGACTGCTGATTATCTGTTCATACTCTTCTTTACTCAGATACTGTGGGTTGTAAGATTCTCCGTATTTCTCCAACATCGATGTAAAGGCTCTCAGATGATTTCGTGATCCCTTCATGAGATTCTCGTACACGATCTTTATATCCTCCTTGCTCGTTTCCGACAGGTATTTTTGGAGATCCACAATGTCGATTTCTTCGATAAGGGCACCAACTTTCAGGGCATCGACAGTCGATTTGCTTCCTTCAGCAACGAGCTTGTTGTAAAGCTCTGTAAAAGCTGGATTTGTAAACTCTCCTACTCCTTTGCCCTCTGCCGGGTCTTCGAGTCCATACTTGTCAATAAGCAGCTTTACCGCATCCATGTGCGTCTGCTCACTCTTTGCTATGTTGCTGAAGATCTGCAGACCCCACTTGTCGTACAGAGTCTGATAGACGTCTCTTGCCAGCTTTTCCTCCTCTCGCATGTGCAAAATTCCGTCTTTTTCAGCCTCGCTTAGTTCACCAGCCGGAACTTGGTAGATGAGCTGTTTCATGTTTTCAACGCTCATACCTCCACCACCATTACCGTGTCCTGCTGGTGCTGGAGTGTTCGGAGTCTGCTCATTCTGAACACATCCTGCAACCAATGCAACAATGAACGTAGCCAAGAGCAGCATTCCAACTTTCTTCACCATCCCAACCACCCCCATAAGTAGGCTACTGCACCTCCAAGTACGATTAATATAACTATAGTCAACTTAAGTATATCTGATATGTTTAAAGTTTTTAGCAGTGATTTTAGTGGTCTCCAGTTTAATGACAGGTGTATAAGTGCAATGGCTATCATTGTAAAACCGAAATACGCATGAACGTCTCCAAGTGTATGCTTGTCCAAGCCCAACCACGTCCAGTCTGTAGCCCTTGCAACTCTGCCTGAAGGAGCGAAATACAGCCCTACACCGGTTACAGTCATTACCGCTAAGCCTATGATCAGTAGCACATCAGAAATCGTTTTTAGCATTCTTCTGTTCGGTTTTATCTCGTAGCACTTTGACTTTTCCACTTCTCTGTTTGAAAAAATAGTGGGTTGCATTTTTACTCACCCACGTAACTGTACCTGTGTCCATGTCCATTTCCCTGTCCATTTCCACAACAGATGCACTGATCGTGCTGAGGTGTGTTTTGAATTCTTGCATGTCCATGCCCCGGCATTCCGTCAATAAACAACTGCCCCACAACTTCTCCATTCTGGGTCAATATGGCTTTGGCACCCCATTTGGTTTGTATAACTCTGTCAATCGAAACATCATCTTTTGCGCCTTTCCAGATCACTCCCACGACTTTACCGTCTTTGAGCAGAAAGTGGCGAGTCGTGTCAAAGCGGTAGCTGTGAACCTCTTTAACTTCAGCACTCTTCAACAATTCCTCTGCTTTCTGCTGCAAATCACCCGTTTCTGCGTAGCCGTAACTGTACGCATATGCTGTTGAAATCAATACACCAACTCCAACCAGCAACATCACCCATATTTTTCTCATGTTTATCACCTCCTTCATATGCAATATTTTTGTTACACATGTTAATAAATGTTTCGATGTTTGTAACTGCCATACTAAAACTGGAATATGGTAGTTGTAGTCAAAAATAATTCAGGTTATTTTTTAAAATACCCTAAATTCTTAGGGATAAAGGAAATATTGCCGAATGGGCAAAAAAATGTCTATGGAGAATGTTGTAGTTTTTGGAATGGTTAAAGGCCTGCATGACCTCGCCACAGCGATATGGGTTGGTGGATTGATACATATGTCGGCAACGATCCTCCCAAGTTTTAAGGATACTGGAGATGAAGTCGTTAAAAGACAGATTTTGATGACATTGCAAAGCAGATTATCATTACTTGTTTATGCAAGCATCGCTGTCCTTGTCATCACTGGCGTTCTGGAATCCTGGCATTCCAAGTCGTTCCTTGGATTTTTCAGCTTTGAGAACACTTATTCATCACTGCTATCTTTGAAGCATGTGCTGGTGGTAGCGATGATCCTTATCGCTGCTGTAAGACAGATACTGCTTAGAAAAATGAAAAAGGCAGGCAAGAAAATTCAGATGGATGAAAAACAGCTTAAGAAGATCAAAGCAAAAGAAGGAGTTCTGTTTTCCCTCGTACTCATAAATGCGACAATGGGCGTTATCGCCATATTTCTGAGCGGTTATATTGCTGCTTTTTCCTAAAATTTTTATTGCAAGCTGAAGATGATTGAATAAGGTAGCTCAACTATGGTCAGAAGATAAATCGTTGAAATCTTACTCAAAAGAATGCCGGAAATTCGTTAGCATATAAGGTTGATTTATCTGTATACCCATGAGTTCCTTTCGTCATCAAAGGGAAACAACGCTTGGATTGACACTATTTCCGAGATCATATCGTATATCTCGCTGATTTTTTCTATTTCAATCTCCGTCAGTCTCGGTATAAGATCAAACATGGTTTCGTAGTATTTTTCTACATCTCCTCCCACCAGATCTCGAAGAACAGATTCATGGTTGATGGCTATGCATTCAGGCATCATTTTAACCATGAGAATGACCATAACATCTGTGAAATCTATTGCCATGGCCACTGTGTAGTTTTCGTGATCCTTGTCAAGTTCATCCATCAAATACTGACACGACTCCAGTTTTGCTGTTAATGCCTCATTTAAAAGGTGCATATCGCCAATTTCTCTCAACAACAGTGCGCTCAGGAGTGAGCTGGCAAATCTTAAACCCGTAATATTATCTCTGTAGTGCTTAAAAAGCTGGATAGCTGACGATGCTGTAAGGAGTTCCCAGCAGAAGTAAGAGAGATGCCTGGAGTACGGATTCTCCATTAGATCTGCCAGAGCTTTGCTGTCACTCTCCACATATACTCTGCTGCCGTCTGACTCCAGCGTCACAAGATAACTGAACGGAATTCCGTTGCTGTTTTCAGAGATCTCAATCTCAAAGTTGACTGGATCGAGTTTGAAAAAATTTGATAACTCCTTCAGAAATTCTGCAGCATTCTCAGTCAGGCTGTTTTCCAGTTCTTTTATATCCTCGGAGTTGAGAAAAGATTTTAGGAATTTAAAAAAATAACTCCTCATCTTTCCACCTTCCAATCCCTTGACCCGTAGTTTTTAACTCTTTCGGAGCTTTATTAAATATCTGTTGCAGATTTTTCAGCTCGCCGAGGAAATGCCTATTCTTCCTTTTTTGACAGTTTTTCAATAGCTTTTTCGGCTATCTGCACGCCAGTTTTTATCGCATCAACCACAGGATCTCCAGTACCCCCCTTCATGTGTCTCACAACTCTGGCCAATGTATCTGTGTTGCCCACATTACTTTTTTCCGAGATTTCATGTGTCAGTCGCTTCACCTCTTTGGCTTCTCTCAACGCTCTTTTTATCTCCCTCACCGCCCATTTACCCGACCCATCCTTTCTCTTCATGTTGTACACTATCACCTGAAAGTACAAAACCAAACTGATTATTCTGATTCCATTATTGGGATCAGAACTACCGCAAATTAGATCTTTGGTGGATACTCCTTCATCGGACTTTCGCTTTTGGAATTACTGCCAAAATTCCTTTTCACAAAGTCAACACATGCTTTGTATGAGTGGACGTCCTCTTTGAGCAACCTTTCCTTCGATTTTGGTATTGCAACGAGCAGATCTCTAAGATTGAGACATCCGGCAACATCTTCAGTGAGAACGATAAACACCCTCTCGTGATAGGACAGTTCTCTGTGCCTTATACCCATTATATCACTGATATTTCGACAACCACCGGTTATAACTTCCGAAACGAACGTGTAGCCCCTACTGGGATCGAACTCGGTAAAGGTTGCGTGATCACCCTCAACAGGAGATATCCTGTATACTTTTCCGAGCATGTTCATACAGTTATGCCGCTGTGGAGATTGTTGATAAAAGAACTCCACGTCATTTCTTTCCGGCAGGTATACCTCTACGCCGGAGGTTAAGTGTGGTGAATCCAGTAGTGGTGAGCAAACATCCCAAGGTATAATGACGACATCCATTCCTTTCAATTCATCGAGATGCTCTGCTATTGTTGAAACGGGGCACATGGGAAATATGTGAACCTCTCCCCTGGCCATGCCCTCCAGTACCTCATCGGTCCCGGAGTAAAATTTTGTTGAAATTCTAAACCTTCTAATTTCCATCTGCAACGCATTACTGGCAGCCCCGAGGTGTACGCCTATGTTGGCAACAGACAATTTTGTCATTGTGCCTGCACGGTTTTTGAGCGCTTCGATCCCCTCTTTAACAGACCGGTCAATGAAACTGCACACTCTTGCATCGAGATCCTCAGTTGCAACAACTTTTCCTGTCACCCGGTCAACAAGAACGCCTTTATTCACCTTCAGCTCGGGAACCAGCCCCAGAAATTTCCTGGTTTCCCTCACACCTCTCTCGACCGCTCGACCAAGTGGAGCTAGGCGATAAACCTTTCTTCTGCCTACACGTTGAGGCAGTAAAAGCCGTTCTTCCACAAATCCCAAACTTTCCAGGCGATTTAACGCCTCTGAAACCTGCGTAATATTTTTGCGTAATATTTTAGCAATTTCTCGTGGAGTTAACGCTCTATTTCGAAGGGCATGCAATATTTTAACCTCCAAACCCGGCTGAGGCCGGGGGTATTCCCTCAAACTCTGCCCTCCCATAAATTCTCACTCACATAAATTTTAGACTGCAATCTCCTTAAAAGTTTGGGTAATTCTGACTGAAACCCATCAGCGGTATTCAATTCACACCACACAAGCCACTCACAACATCGGATATTTCCAAACACTGAACGCCAAAAATTTAAATGAAACCCCAACAAAGGATGAACATGGATGAAGATGAGAAGGAAAAGCTGCTTGAAAAGCTTGCATCTCAGCAGTTGAGGGCAGATTACAGAAAGGCCCTTGGAAGTGAGTACAAAAGAAGATACATGGATGCTGAACTCGAAAAAATATTCAAAAAGGGGAAAAAGAATGAACGTTGAAGAGTTCATTCAGGCCTTTGACTCGGCAAGAGACCTTTCCGAGCTTGAGAAACTTGCTGAAATCGGCAGAGAAATGGTCGACACCCTGGAGGGTCATGAAAAAGGGAGAGTGCTTGGAACGCTTGGCAACATTTACTACGCTCTACAGAACTTTGAAGAGGCGGAGAAGGCATATCTTGATGTTCTGAATCTTTACATCAAGCTTGCGGAAGACGACAAAAAGTTTCTGCCATACGTCGTTGGCTGTCTTTACAATCTCGGAAATCTTTATCAGGTTGTGAGAAAATACGAAGATGCAGAGAAAGCGTATACTGATGCTCTGAAGCTTGTACAGGATGACGACCAGAAGCTCACAATTTTGACGGCTTTGGGTACGATGTATGCTAAGCTTGATGTACGGGGAGCGGCAGAGAAGTGTCTTATTGAAGCATTCAATATGGCCAAATCCAAGGGGGATCCAAGACTGACAGGAATGCTCCTGAACAACCTTGCAGTTGTGTATCAGAGAGAGGGACGGAAAAGAGAAGCCAGTATGCTTTTAAAAATGGCTCTGGACGTTCTGGACGAGTATGGGGAGGAGGTTAGCATTGCGGCAGTTCTGCAAAATTTCCTGCCACTTCTCGAAGAGAGCGAAGTAGAGGAGATTCTGGAAAGGCTTGAAAAGGTTGAAAATCTACCAATGGACCTGAAAGCAAAGATCTTGTACTTTAAAGCCAAAAAAGCAGAGAAAGAGGGGAAAGCCGATGAGGCCGCAAAGCTCTACATGGATGCGGGTTGTCTGGCTTTTCTGGCCTACAGAAACTTTGGATTTCAGTCCATCAACTTTATGCACTGCTTTGACAAGGTAATAGAGAGTGAAGGAGATCTCAGCAAGGATGCCGAAACTCTCAAGAAACTGATTCTGCGATACTACTACGGAAGTCAAAAGGTCGAACCCACCTTTGAGGGTCGGGCGGGGCGACTGATAAAGGCAATCCTTCAGGGGGAGAGACTCGAGGATAAGGGTATTCTGGAGGATACCCTGAAGGTTATTGCTGACGATCTGATGAGGGCGGGCAACCAACCTTAACAAAAACTTTATTACGATGCTGGAGATTTAGCAGCATGGAGTTTAGAGTTGGTGAGGCCCTTATAGGTGAGGGATTTGAAGTAGCTCATGTTGATCTTATCATAGGTACCAAAGACAGCCCAGCAGGAATTGCTTTCTCCAACGCCCTTGCAACGCTCTCTGCGGGACATACGCCGCTTCTTGCGGTACTCAGACCAAACCTGATCACAAAACCACCTGCTGTGATAGTTCCGAAGGTGACCGTTAGGGACATGGATCAGGCAGAGCTGATTTTCGGTCCAGCTCAGGCCGCCGTTGCGAAAGCCGTAGCCGATGCGGTTGAAGAGGGAGTAATACCCAAGGAGAAAGCAGATGAGTACGTTATTGTTGCTAGCATCTTCATACATCCCTCTGCAAGGGACAAACACAAAATTTACTACTACAACTACGGAGCAACAAAACTGGCAATAAAAAGGGCCATGGAGAACTTTCCTGATGTGGATACGGTTATGTACGAAAAGGATCGTAGCTTCCATCCTTTTGTTGGAAGGAAATTGACGAAGCTCTGGGATCCGCCGTATCTCCAAATTGCAATTGACATTCCCGATCTGGGTGAGGTTCTGAAGGTCATGGAGCAGATTCCGGACAGTGATCATATAGTGTTCGAGGTGGGAACCCCTCTTGCAAAGAGGTATGGCAGCGAGGTTATCCTCAAGCTGAGAGAGGTTAAGCCCGATGCTTTCTACATCCTCGATCTCAAAACCCTGGATGTTGGAAATCTTGAGGCGAGAATGGCTGCGGATGCAACGGCTAACGCTGTGGTCATTTCAGGACTTGCGCCCATATCAACAATTGTCAAGGGCATAAAGGAGGCCGAGAAGACCGGAATACTCAGCTACGTTGACATGATGAATGTAGATGATCCGATCAAAAGGCTGGAAGAAATAGAAAAGACCGGAGTTTTGCCGGATGTTGTTGAACTCCACAGAGCGATAGACAGTGAGAGATCTGAGCCTCCATGGAAACTGGCATCAGAGATCAAGGAAAAGTTCAACGTTCTGGTTGCGGTTGCCGGTGGGATAAGGCCCGAAAATGTCGAGGAAGTGATAGAGGCAGGAGCTGATATAATAGTGGTCGGCAGGGCAGTAACAAAGGCCAGAGACGTTGAGGGAGCGGTGAGAAAATTCATGCAGTTGATGAAGCCGGACACCGATCAGTTCAGGATAATGACAGATTTCTGAGGGGATGGTATGGGAGTGGTTATTGTAAATTTCAAGGCCTATAGGGAAGGTTTCGGGAAGAGGGCTGTTGAGCTGGCAAAAATTGCCGACAACGTTGCATCCCGATGTGATGAGTACATAGGAATTGCCGTCTCTTTTCTGGACCTGCCAGTTATCGTTAAAGAGGTCGGTATCGATGTTTATGCCCAGCACATCGATGCGGTGGACTTTGGAAGCCATACGGGAAGAATAAATGCGGAAATGATAAAGGAATACGGCGCAAAGGGTAGCCTTGTCAACCATTCAGAGAGGAGATTGAAGCTTGCAGATATTGAATACAATGTTTCAAAGCTGAAAAATGCTGGATTGACCTCTGTTGTGTGCACGAACAATATTCCCACCACTGCTGCTGCCGCAGCCTTAAATCCCGATTTTGTCGCTGTGGAACCTCCAGAACTGATAGGGAGTGGCATACCTGTTAGCAAAGCAGAACCGGAAATTGTTGAAAACTCCGTCAAAGCTGCAAAAGCTGTAAATTCCAGCGTCAGGGTTTTGTGCGGTGCCGGTATAACAACCCACGAGGACTACATCAAGGCACTGGAACTCGGTGCAGAAGGCGTTCTACTTGCAAGCGGAGTGGTTAAAGCTGAAGATCAGAAGAGGGCACTTGAGGAGCTTGTGGGTCTTATCTAAAAATCCCTGTAAAGATCTTTTTTCGCTTTTTTAAATTCTCTTTTGCCACTCCTCTTCTTTCTGGGAGGCTCATTAAGAAGCTCCTCAAGTTCCTCATCCGTCACAGGCTTTATGTCCTCGAAATAGTCTTTGAAGTTTTTCGCCCGCTTCATACTCAAATCTAATTTTCGTTGTTTTAAGAGGTATATAATCCTTTCTCGTTGTTAAAAAAATAATGTTACTGAACAGGCCTGAAATACTCAATATCCGTAATCTTCCCCTCCCTCTTCTCCCTCCACACAGCTTTAACTCTCGTTCCCGGCTTGAACGTCTCGTGAACCTTCCGCCAGTCTGAAAGGTCTATACCGCCGAGGAAACACAGCATGCCCGTATCAGCCCCATCCAGCTTCACAACCCCCACAGCGTAGGGAGGGTCTGGAAGACCTGTGAACTTCATGTAGGTAACGGTTAAGGTTTCAATCACACCCTCATCACTCACCTCAACCCATTCCGAAGTCTCAGCATGACACCTTTCGCAGAAGGCTCGTGGAGGGACAAGAACCCTCCCGCACCTCTCACACCTGACTCCAAGAATTTTCCCATCCTTCAACCCCTCAAAGAACTTCGTTGCATGCAAACCGGCGGAATGCTTAAAGGGAATCTTCCACCACACCTCAAACTCCTTAACCTCCATAACATCACCCCAGCTTTTTCTTTGATGACAGCACGGCAAGGGTGTGGAACTGCAGCGTTCCACCCCACGCATGACTCAACGCCACTTCAGCACCATCAACCTGATTTTTCGCCTCACCCATCACCTGCATTGCCGCTTCACCAAATCTCACCAGTCCGGTAGCACCTATCGGATTTGTGCACAGCACACCTCCCGAGGGATTGGTTGGTATATCTCCATCCATAAAGGTTACACCCTCTCTTGCAAACTCCTTACCCTCCCCTTTTTCGGCAAATCCGAGAGCCTCCAGCTCTAAGATCTCCTGAATCGTGAAAGGGGAGTATAGCTCCGCCACATCGATGTCCTTTTCCGGTCTCTCTATACCCGCATCTCTGAAAAGCCTCCTTCCGGCAATGGCCAAGGAATCCCACTCCGCAAAGCTCAACCTGTCGCCAAGGTAATAGCTGTCGCTGATTGTGGTTTCTGCAACCACCCATGCGGGGTTGTCCCTGATTTTTTTCGCAATCTCTTCTGAAGCGAAAATCACAGCAGCGGCTCCATCACTTCTCGGACAGCACTCCAGAAGCTTCAATGGAGAGCATACAACTCTGCTGTTGAGAACATCGTCAACACTGACATCCATTTTGATGTGTGCGTACGGGTTCTTCAGCGCATTTTTGTGGTCCTTAACGCTAACCCACGCCAGATCCTCTTCTGTGGCGTTGTATTTTGCCATGTAGGCGGTAGCCTGGAAGGATGCCACGTGTATAGCTCCTAAACCGGAATATCTCTCATATATTGGGTCAACAGCGGTATTCAGAACCGGTTGAGCGTCCACACATTCTCCAACCCTCTGAACGCACACTGCCATGGTCAGATCGAATAAACCACTGGCTACATGCTCGTAAGCTGCCAGAGCTGTTGTCATTCCAGTCGTTCCACCTGTAGAAATTTTCATTATCGGCTTCTCCAGACCGCATGCAGTGGCATCCCATCTTTCGGGGCAGTAGATACCATCGAAGGGATCCATAGATCCATAAGCCACCGCTTCTATATCCTTAAACTCCAATCCCGCATGCTCCAGTGCTGCATTAATGGCCTCAAAGGCAAGCTCGGGATGGGTTTTATCCTTCCTCTTCGTCCTGAATGCGGTTTGACCGAAACCGACAACCGCAACCCTCATATTACCCCTCCAGAATTGCAACGCAGGACTTCTGGGCATATCCGCTCATTGACTGGGTAAGTCCGCAGTCTATCTCTCCCTTCCTGATTCTCATGGCAAGATTTGCGAGCAGGAAGGCTCCTGTAGAACCATAGGCGTTGGTACATAGAGCCCCTCCAGAGCTGTTCACGTCTCCATCGTAGTCCCAGCCCTTCCCCTCCTCAACAAAGCCAAGAGCTTCAAGAATCATGCAGTGATAATCAGCAGTGAGATCACAGATTTCAAGAGCCCCCACATCACTCCTCTCCTTTTTCGCCATTCTGAAAGCCATCTCACCACTTTTGTTTACAGAGGGAAGTCTGTGAAATTCTCGATCAAAGTAGTAATTCTCCACACTCCATCCCACTCCGTCAACCCACACGATTTCATCTGTAATCCTCTTTGCCATAGTCTCCTCAGCAAGAATGAAGGCAACACATCCATCACACCATTCCGCCATCTCCAGCTTTCTTAAAGGATAGGAGACAATTTCCGAATTCAGCACATCCTCAACCTTTACCTTACTCCTCAGGAACGCCAAGGAGCTCTTTGACCCGTTCTCCCTCATTCTGACAACGACTTCCGCGAGCTTTTCCTCATCAACACCGTATCTGTTCCTGTAGGCGTAGCTCTGCATGGCGAAGAAGGCCGGCAGAGTGAGGTTCAGGGGACGGTGAAAGAAGGGATCAAGACTCTGCAGTTCAACAAGCTCAATCGGTGTTTCGGAGCTGTGGCCGAAAGCGAGGAGCATCGTTACATCCGATCTGTGCCTCAGCCTCATATAGGCTAAAGGCAGGGCAAACAGAGCGTCATCACTCACCCTGATTTCGTGCCTCAGATAGGCTCCAGCAGCAGGGGCTGTGTACATGTTGGAGATCGTCCTCCCAACTCCGAGATTGTCGTAACCGCCGAGGATGAAGCTGTCCACCTCCCCCCTCTCAATTCCTGCATCTTCCAGAGCCTTTCTTGCAGCTTCGAATGCAACATTGTAGAAAGGTTCCCTGTGAATTCCAAATTCTGTAAAACCTATCCCAACAATTCCGATTCTCAAAAAATCACCTCCCGTACATTTCTTCAATAAATTTTTCATATCGTTTCAAAATTACATGTCTTCGCTTTTTCATCGTCGGAGTGACTTCGCCCTTATCTATTGTGAATGCCTCAGACAGCAGTTTGAACCTCTTAATTCTCTCATGAGATGCGAGCTTGTCGTTAACGCCCTCAACGATTCTACCGTAAATTTCCAGAATCTCCGGGTTTTCCACAAGCCTTTCATCAACCGCCACAATCTCATCCTCTCCAGAAATACCTCTCACAGTCCTCGTCTTTGTTCTGTCGTAGTCTATCTGGCCTTCTTCAGCAACACCAATCAGCATCTCAAAATTCGGAACTATCAGAGCTGTAACGTATGGTCTTCTGTCTCCGATAATGACGGCATCTGAGACAAGCGGATTTTTCAGGAGTTCCTCCTCTATGGGAATTGGAGAAACGTTCTTTCCCGTGTCAAGCACCATTATGTGCTTCTTCCTTCCGAGAAAAATCAGGTATCCATCTTCATCAAACTCGCCCAGATCGCCCGTTTTCAACCACCCGTCGGGGGTGAAGACTTTTCTTGTTTCATCATCTTTTTTCCAGTAACCCTTCATCACGTTGTCTCCTCTGATGAGAATCTCCCCATCATCCGCAATCGCCTCCTCCACTCCGGGAATTGGGGGGCCTACAGTTCCGGGCTTGAATCTGCCAACGGGATTGAGATTGGACGGTGCTGCAACCTCCGTCATTCCATAGCCCTCTATCACAGGAATGCCCATTCCGTTGAACATGTAGGCAAGCTCCTTCTGAAGTTCGGCGGCAGAAGAGCACACGAACCTGACTCGCCGGAGACCAAGATTTTCTCTTATCTTGCTGTAAACAAGCTTATCGGCTAAAAACCTCTTAAAACTGAGCCATACTCCGTATTTCTCGCCTCTGCTCATTTTCTTCCCGCACTCCACTGCAACACTTCTCGACCAGTAGAACAGTTTTTTGGTAAGTCTGGACGATTTCTCCACCCTCTCAAGAATGCCCGCATTAACCCTCTCAAGTATCCTCGGCACAACCACCAGACCGACTGGATTCACAGCCCTTGAAGTTTCAAGAAACTGTTGAGGAGTGCAGAAAACTGCTGTTGCACCCCTCGAAACTCCGGCAAAGAAAACAAGCCTCTGATAGACGTGACTGAGGGGAAGATAGCAGATGTGCGGTTCGCCGGGATAGAAGGGGGTGATGGACATCACAGACAGGGCGTTGAACCTCCAGTTCCAGTGGGTGAGCATTGCACCTTTCGGCTCCCCTGTAGTACCGGATGTGTAAACTATGCTCGCCACATCATCAGGCATTACACTCATCCACCTTTCCCCGTATTCCTCATCCGTCGCTCCACTCAGTTGGCCGATCTCTTCAAGAAAAAACACCTCAACATCTTCTGGAAGGTTGTCAGCATACTTTTTCTCGGTGAAAACCAACCTGCTCTCCGAGTCGTTCAAGATATACCTAACCTGCTGCCTGTTCAGCACACTGTGTATTGTTACAACAATCCCACCGGCAGTCAGAACCGCAAAGTCTGCTATCTCCCACTCGTATCTGGTATCCGCGTAAATCGCAACCCTGTCACCCTTTTCAAGTCCAGAGGAAATCAGAACCTTCGCCAGCTCCTTAACCCTGTCCCCAAACTCCCTGTAACTGATATACTTCAGCTCTCCATCACTCCAGTACCCAATTGCTGGTATATCTGAATGCTTGGCTACTACACTCCAGAACATCTCGCTGAGCGTCTCTTTTCGCTCAATTTTGAGTTCTTCGCCCTTAACGATTTTTCTAAGCCCTGTCATGCTAAATTCTGTAACTCCTCGGCATTCCGAGGATATGCTCCGCTATGTAGTTCAGAGCCATTTGCTGCGTTACTGGAGCGAGCCTCAGCAGATTTACCTCTCTCCACCACCTCTCAACATCATATTCCTTCGCATAACCGTAACCACCAAAGGTCTGCATTGCCCAGTAAACCGCCTTGAGGGAATTTTCAACCGCAACAGCCTTCGCCATATTGGCAGCATCCCCCACTTCTCTGAAAACCGCTGCCATCTCCACCCTCTTTTTTGGATCCCTGACGTCTTCACTCCTGAATTTTGTATCGTAGAGCCACGCAGCTTTGTACATCATCAGTCTGGCACATTCCAGCGCCGCGTAAGCCTCCGCCAGGGGAAACTGCAAGCCCTGATAGCTGCCGATTGGATCAGCAAAAACTTTCCGTTGCTTCGAATACTCCACAGCCTTGCTTATCGCAAGTCTTGCTCCACCTATGGCTCCAGCAGCGGCACTCATTCTTTCCGGATTGAGAACGTCAAGCAAAAGATACCATCCCAAGTCCTTTTCACCCAGAATTGCATCCTCCCCGACACGGAGATTGTTTATACTAATTTCACATGTTTTCGAGAAGTTTATTGCGTGCTTGGGAATTGGGTTCCACTTTACAGCCTCACTGGGCAGATCCACCAGAAACAGGGTTATCCCAAGAGTTCTTTTTGGAGCTTTTTCCGGTGGTGTTGTCCTTGCAACGAGGAGCATCCCCTTTGCCCTGTCAGCACCGCTGATGAAGATCTTGTTTCCGTTTATCACCCACTCATCTCCATCCTTAACCGCTGTGGTTCTTATTGCCAGAGTGTTCGTTCCTGCATCCGGCTCGGTTAAAGCCATACAGAACTCCATCTCACCCCTTGCAATTTTGGGCAGATACTTTTCCTTCTGCTCCTCCGTTCCGTATCTCACTATTGGCAGAGCGCCAAAAACTTCGGTTAAGACAAAATACCACACCCCACCAGCCCCGCATCCATTCGCTGCCAGCTCTTCCATCGCTATTAGCAGTTCTGTCATTCCGTAGCCGCTTCCCCCATACTCCTCCGGAATCACTATACCCATGAAGCCCGCATCCGCAATTGCTCTGAAGAACTCCTCAGCAAACTCTCCGTTCTCCTCCTTCTCCCTCCAGTACTCGGGCGGGAAGTCCTTTGCTATGTCTCTCGCAGCGTTGGCAATCATCCTCTGCTCATCGGTAAATTCGAAGTTCATCTTATCACCCCTCTTATCCCTTTTTCTTCACAGCCACCCTCAGAATGCAGTTCATCACCACGTCCCCGGTCTGTTTCTCCACACTTGCCTCGATCTTCACAACTCCAAACTGTCCCCTGTCCTGCTTCTCCACAACTTTCGCCCTTGCCTTTATCGTATCGCCAATGAAAACGGGATTTGTGAAGCGAAGTCTGTCAATACCGTAAAAGGCCACTACAGTTTCCTCCAAAAATCCGAGCCTCATCAACAATCCGCTCATCACGGAGAGTGTCAGCAGTCCATGAGCGATTCTCTGCCCGAATATCGTGTTTTTAGCATATTCCGCATCAACATGTATGGGATTCCAGTCTCCGGTAAGAGATGCGAACATAACTATGTCTGCTTCGGTTATGGTTCTGCCAGCAGACACAAGCTCCATTCCCTCCTGAAAATCCTCAAAATACATACTTTCCATTTTCAATCCCCCTCCATCTTCTCTAAATAGGGCTTTGCAGCCTCAACCACCCTGAAAACAGCATCGGGATTCATGATGCTGTCAAGGTTAACAGCCTTCTCCACTTCCCACCCCAGCAGAATCTTCTTTATCGGCACCTCCAGCTTCTTATAGTTGAGCGTCATCGGGACATCAGGAACCTGAATTATGTAGTCGGCAACAAAGTAGGCACCGAGATTTTCCCTCAAAGCCCTGTTGATCTTCTCCTTAAGCTCCTCAGTAAGCTCCAATCCATGTGCAAGAACAACGAACAGGAATATTTTGCCCTTAACCTCAACCACAAGGCTGTTTATCACCTCATCAAGCCCCTCGACAACCTTGTAGAAGTCAAGGGTACCCATCCTCACACCCTTCCTTTTTATCGTCGAATCCGATCTTCCGAAGATAATGGCCGTCCCTCTGTCCGTGACCATCAACCAGTCACCGTGCCACCACACGTTTGGAAACATGCTGAAGTAGCTCTCCCTGTACCAGCTGTAGTCCTCATCATTCCAGAAGTAGAGTGGCATTGAAGGCATCGGCAATTCTACAACCAGCTCACCAACTTCGTTTATTACCGGTTTGCCCTCGATGTTGTAAGCCTCAACCTTCGTTCCAAGCCATCTGCACTGCAACTCTCCGCTCCAGACAGGCAGTATCGGACAGCCCCCAACAAAGCCGGTCATCACATCGGTCCCACCGCTTGCAGAGTTCAGCCACACATCCTCCTTGACTTTCCTGTAAACCCACTCGAATCCCTCAGGCGAAAGCGGTGCTGCAGTTGAACCTATCATCCTGACACTGCTCAGATCGTACTGCGAACCGGGCTCAAGTCCGAATTTCATGCATCCGTGCAGGAAAGGAGCACTTGTTCCAAAAATGTTCAGTTTCTCCTTCTCACATATCTGCCAGAGAGGCTGTAAGAAGTTGTAGAGGGGGCTGCCATCGTAAAACACAATTGTTGTTCCAGCCAGCAGGCCGCTCACGACAGTATTCCACATCATCCAGGATGGAGGAGAGTACCAGAGAAACCTGTCTCCCTCCTTGAAATCCATATGGAATGAGCCTTTGAAAATCTCAACCGTAATTCCCCCATGCCCGTGCACTATCGGTTTTGGGATTCCCGTAGTGCCTGAAGTGTAGAGAACCCATAGCGGATGGTCGAAGGGTACGGGCTCAAAGGTCAGCTTCTCTCTACTTTCCACAGTCTCAGGCCATAAATGAACCGGAATGTCCAGTTCAAGCTCATGGCTCTCGTACAGGTTGGGCACCAGAACAACTCTTTCAAGACTTGGAATGCCCTTAACCACCGTCTTAATGTCCTCGAGCTTGTTGAACTCTCTTCCGTTGTAGAAGTAGCCGTCAACAGCTATGAGAACCTTCGGGTCGAGCTGCTTGAATCTGTCAATTACAGCCCTTGGTGCAACCTCACCACCAACAGCCGCCCATATCGCACCGATACTTGCAGTGGCAAGCAGGGCAATAACCGCTTCGGGAACCTGACTGCAATAGGCCACAACCCTGTCTCCCTTCCTGACTCCCATCTCCTTCAGCCATGCTGCAAAGCTTGCGGTCTGCTTTTCCAGCTCAGACCAGCTTAAAGCCCTCCTGACCTCATCTTCCCGCACGTAAACAACAGCCTCTCCTTCACCAGCCTTCAGAAAAGCATGCTCCGCATAGTTCAGCGTCGCCCCCTCAAACCATTTCGCTCCCGGCATCTTTCTCTCATCCAGCACAGCCCTGTAATCGCTGTAACTCTTGATGTCAAAAAACTCCCAAACACTCTCCCAGAAATCCTCCAGCCTATCGCAGGACCAGTTCCAGATTCTCCTGTAATTCTCCACATTTTCCTTTGCACTTTCCGAAACCTCAAAATCCAATCCTCTGTTTGCGGAAAGCCACTCAACGAACTCCGCCAGATTCGAATTCCTTATAAAATCCGAGTCCGGCTCCCACAAAATTTTTGGTTCCATAATCTCCCTCCAATTTATAACATTTAATGAGCATATTTAAATTCATTATCATCTTAAAAAATTAGGTTATGAGCATGTTTGAGTATCAGGGCAGTATGAGGTCTTTGTACCTGTCTCTCAACACCCTCTTGTTTATCTTACCCACTGTTGTTTTGGGAATTTCATCCACAACAAAAACCCTATCGGGAAGCCACCACTTTGGAATTTTTCCTGTCTCTACAAAATTCTTCATCAGGAAATCAATTATTTCTTGCTCCGTTACACCTTTTCCGGGTTTTGGAACGACAACCGCTATCGGTCTCTCACTCCATTTCTCACTCCTTACACCAATCACAGCAGCTTCGCTGACTGCCGGATGCTCTAAAATTAAACCTTCAAGCCTTATTGAGCTTATCCATTCGCCTCCGCTCTTTATTACATCCTTCGCCCTGTCCAGAATCAGAATGTAGCCCTCCTCGTCCCACACTCCCAGATCGCCGGTGTGGAACCACCCCTCATTATCCCAAGACTCAGACGTCTTCTCCGGGTTCTTCCAGTAGCCTTCCGTCAAACCGGGGCTTCTGATTAGAATCTCACCCATTGTTTTGAAGTCTCTCTCCACTTCATTTCCTTCCCCATCTACTATTTTGATTTCCACAAACGGTGCAGGCAAACCCGCTTTGTTCAGATACTCCACCTGCTTCTCCCATCCCCAATACAGCATGTGATCCTTGAGCACAGCAAAGGTGAAGCCTACACCCTCAGACATCCCGAATGCTTCAATCATCTTGATTCCCAGCTCCCTTGCCCTCTCGAACAGCACTCTCTGCGGATGTTCTCCATCACACACAAACTTGAACCTGGACAGAGCATCCCTGTAGTTCTCCACGTCAGGATAGTCGAGGAGCATTTTCAGAAATACCGGAACCCCGCCCGCATAAGTGACACCCTCATTTTTAATGAGGTCGAGCATAACCTTTGGCTCATATCTTCCCGGCAAAACCTGCTTCATCCCCAGCATCGTCGCCAGATACGGAAACGTCCAGCCCATTCCGTGGAAGAATGGTGGAATATGCATGATCACATCTGCAGAGCTTAATCTGGCCGGTGATATATTTGCCGAGAGTGCCAGACCGTTGATGATGGCCTGCATAACCACCTGTCTGTGGGAGAAGTGCACGGCTTTGGGCAAACCGGTAGTGCCGGATGTAAAGTAAACAATTGCAGTTTCATTCTCACTGAGTTCTGGAAACTCGTAGCCTGACCCCTCTTTTATCAAATCCTCCCAGAAGTAAAGGGGCTTGAGAGTTGTCTCAACCTTGTCAATATCATCTCCGGTAACTATCCACCCTTTGACCGACGGTACATGTGGAGCGAGTTTCTCGGCCAGAGGCAGAAACTCGTCTCTGATTACCACAAAGTCGTCTTCGACATAACGCATCGTGTAAACTATCTCCTCAGGAGCGAGTCGAAGATTGACGCAGTGCAGAATAGATCCCATCATGGGGATGGCAAACATCCCCTCCAGATACTGGTGGGTGTTCCAGTCAATGAAGGCAATCTTCGAATTTTTAGCACCCATACTCTCCAATGAGCTAGCAATCCTCTGAAGTCTTTCATAAAACTCTCTGTAGGTGTATCTGACGACGTCCCTGTAGACAATTTCCTTTTCCGCATACGCATGCAGTGGAAAAAACAGGGTCTTCTTTACCGAAAGGTTGTATTTCAGGTTCATATTTCCACCTCCGAATCTTAACATTTAATAGTTTGAGTATTTTTAAATATTTTATCAGCATGTATAAGTGTCCCTGCTCAAGGAAAAACGAAAGATTTATTGTGTATAATATTTGATACGTATTCATGCCAAAAAGGAGGCTCCAGACGACACTTTCAGATGAGGCTTTCAGAATTATTGAAAAATACAAGGAGAAATATGGAAACATAAACGAGGTCCTGGAGGAGGCGCTAAGACTTTTAGATCGGAAAGATAAAAGCTTGAACGAGGACGACCTTCTACTCATAAGCCTGATTCAGGACCTTGATTTTACAGGGTGTGGGAGAAGTCAGTACATGTACCTCATACTTGGTGACAAGGAGAAGGCAATTGAAGAGAGTATGATGGAAACCGCCGTGGAGTGGTTTCTTAAAAAGCCGTTTCCGGAAATAGAGCTGGAGGAGTTTCTTGAAACAGTAAGGAGAGGTTGGAAGATCCTTAACAGAGTAGACTACGTTGAGATTACGAAAGGTGAGAACTGGATACAGTTTTTCTGTGAACACACGATGAGGAGAAGGGAAGTTAGCGAGTTTCTGGCAAGGCACATCCTCAATATTTACGAAAAGTATTACAGAGAAGGATGGAAAGTCGTTAAGAGTGTCTCAACCAATGGTTTTACTCTTAAGTTCTACAGAAAAGAGTGACTATTTTTCATGAGCATATATGCTCATGTAAAATCCTTAAAAATTTAATATTTGCTCATCCGATTTAGAATTGGTGGTAACGTGAGTGTTGATAGGTACGATGGTCTTCCATTTATTGCGAGGTTCAGGTGGTACACGGGAAAGATAACAGAGAGATTTTACAGAAATTTTGCAGAAAAAAAGATATTAGCCGCAAGGTGTGAAAAGTGTGGATACACGGTCGTACCACCCCGTGCAGTTTGTCCAAAATGCAGCTCCAGACTTTCTGAAGAGCATCTCGTGGAACTGAACGGTAAAGGTGTTGTTTTGAGCTATACAGTTGTAAGAAAGAAGCTCGATGGAAAGGGAAACTACGTTGAAATGGAAAAACCAGTAATAATAGCAGCCATAAAGCTGGACGGGGCCGATTCACAGATATTTTCAAAGCTAGGTGAGGTGTGGGAGAAAGACGTCCGTATAGGTCTGGAGGTCGTGCCAGTGTGGGCTGAGAAGCGGGAAGGTAAGCCTTCAGATCTGTTATACTTCAAACCGAGGTGAATGTGATGGTTGCCATTGTTGGTTACGCCGTAAGCAATCTCGAATGGGATGTGAACAAGACGAGAGAAGAGGCTGTTTTTGAGGTCGCAAAGGCAGCTTTGAAGAGTGCCGGTATAAGCAGAGAAGATGTGGGAACCGTAATATCTGCCTCGTCCGACTTTCTGGACGGGAGAACGATATCGAACTGCATGCTGATAGGTGCAAGTGGAGCCTACCTCAGAGACGAGAGCAAAGCTGAGGAGGATGGGTTGTATGCTGCACTCTATGCAATTCAGAGGCTGATGGCCGGTGTGCATGACATAGCTCTGGTCGTCGCCCATACCCATAGCTGGATATTCAATCCCCATCAGGTTACGAGATATATGCTGGAACCCTGGTTCGACAGACAGAATGACATGCTCGATGGAATTACCATAGCAGCACTGCAGATGAGGATGTACATGGCCAGACACGGAGTGTATGAGGAGGACGTGGCGGAAGTTTCAGTTAAAAACCTAAGAAATGCAAGCAAGATTTCCCACACTTTTAGAAAGATGCCCGACGTGACCGTTGAAGACGTGCTGACTTCTGAAGTGTATGCAGAACCGGTAACTGACTTAATGATTTCGCCTCCATGCGATGGTGCTGCGGCGGTGGTTATTGCCTCTGATGAGGCGGCGAAAGGTTTTGATGACCCTGTCTGGGTTAAAGGAGTGGGAAACGCATGCGACAGCTACCTTAGAGATAGAGATCTGGCGAGACTGACGTCTCTCGAAATTGCAGCCAGAAAAGCATACAGGATGGCGGGAATCGAGGAACCGTTCAGGGAAATTGACGTAGCAGAGATAACCGAGAGATTTGCCCATCAGGAGATTATGACCTATGAGGCTCTTGGATTCTGCAGAAAGGGGAACGGCGTGAGACTGCTGGAGGAGGGGATGACAGAAGTATACGGAGATTTGCCCACCAATCCAAGTGGAGGAGCTTTGGCAGGAGACCCGATATGTGCAACGGGTTTGATAAGGCTGATTGAGGCTGTGAGACAGATCAGGGGTGAGGCGGAAAACCAGGTCGAGGATTGCAGAACTGCACTGGCCCACACTCAGTGGGGAATTGCTGCCCAGAAGAATCTCGTTCTTATTTTGGGGGATGAGCCATGAGGAGAAATGTTGCGATAATCGGATGCGGACAGGCAAAGCATGGCAGGAGAACCGATGTCAATCAGGCGGAGCTTGTTGCTGAGGCCGTGTGGGCTGCGATAGAGGATGCAGGAATCTCCCCTGAGGATGTCGAAGCCTACGCTGTTGGAAACATGCAGGGTTTTGGCGGTATAGCACAGCCAGACCTTGTGTTTGCGGACTATATTGGGGCTGCTGGTAAGCCCATACAGAGAGTAGCGACCGGAGGGACTGTTGGAGGGTCCACAGCCCATCTAGGTTATTATGAAGTTGCCTCAGGAATGTATGATGTTGTCCTTGCTGTCTCATGGGAGAAGCACAGTGACAGTGCTGAACCTGGTGCCACCACGGGGCTGCTGCACGTTGCTTTTGCCAATCTCAGCTACATGATGAGAATTGGAATGGACATGAGGAGTTTTGCGATAATGGGACTGGCCGGAGCTGCAGCAGGAATATCAGCCTATCAGGCAGCATTTTACATGGCAAGATCGGGGTGCCGGATAGACCACTTCGATATGGTTGCTGCAAAGGCAAGAAGGAATGCTGCAAAGAACAGGTATGCCCACCTAAAATGGCCCGGATGCACAGCAGAGGACATAGCGAAGACTGAGATGCTGATCTGGCCCATGCGCTTTGGTCACGTATGTCCCGCCAGTGACGGAGCCTCCTGCGTGATTTACGCCAGTGAAGATGCTGTGAAAAAGCTTGCAGTCGAGAGACCGGTGGCTTGGGTGAAGGGAGTGGCCGCTTACGCTGATGAAGAAGCAGATCAGGGAGAGAGCTATCAGGGGACTGCAGTAATCGACTACTCGGATCAGACCGGAGCCATTTTGTCGGCGAAGAAAGCGTACGAGAGAGCCGGAATCAAAGACCCCAGAAAGGAGATAGATGTTGCAGAAATCTACGCCCCGTTCCCACACCAGGAACTGATGTTCAGCGAAAGATTGGGGTTTTTCGACGACGGAACGGCCTGGAAGGCAGTTGAGGAAGGAATTACAGAGATCGATGGTGACTTTCCAATTTGTCCCTCCGGTGGAGTTAATGCAACCAACGCAATAGGCTCTTCAGGGATGCAGAGGGTTGTTGAGGCAGCATTGCAGATAATGGGTAAAGCTGAGGAGCATCAGGTGCCAAAGGACGTCAGAAATGCAGTTGCACATGCATGGGGCGGACAGGTTCAGTTCAACACGATTATGGTGCTGGGAGATAAGCCAAAGAGGTGATGGTATGGGGCTGATCAAGGAGAAATATGAAAAGACCATGCAGGTTGAGGGAGAGTGGAATGTAGGAGCATACAGATGGAAAGCTCCAGCTGGATATCTTGACGAGTTCGTGAGAAATTTCAGAGACAGGAAAATCACTGGAACGCTCTGTAAAGAGTGTGGAAGAGTTTATGTACCACCAAGAGAGATCTGTGCTCGCTGTTTTACCGAAATAACGGAGAAGGTTGAGGTAAGTCAGTACGGAGAAGTTCTCGCCTTCCTAGTTTCCCCGCCGCTCCAGAAAGGGAAGGTGATTATCGCAGGAATCGACGCAGTTGAGGCAGGATTCCTGAAAGAAGGGGAAAGGGTGATACTTGCGATGGTGAGGTTCGAGGGGACTTCATCGTCAATGGTTTTGCCTCTGCTCAACGTTGAACCGGGAAAAGTGAGAGTGGGGATGAAAGTTAAAGCTGTGTGGGCTGAGGAGTGCAAAGGGGTGTTAGCAGATCTGCTCGGAGTGAAACCGGCTTATGATGTAAGGTTTGAATGAGTTATAATTTTTTCACTATTCTCTCTGCACGCATGCGTTAATCTACGAGTATATCCAAAGCCGAAAACGAAATTCGCGCTGAGCGCAAAAGCAAAATTAAGTTTCATGTATATAACTTTTTATAAATTATTAAAAAATAACTAAAGCTAAGCTTGTTTGATTCTGCCAGAGAGTTTGTTTACTGGCATAACTATGTGAAGCCACACATGATCCTGAATTTTGATGAACTTAGCCTTATCAGGCTTTTCTCAGGAAGCTGCCTGCCGAAAGGGTGTTTTATTACACCAGGTTGTTTGAGTAGTGAAATTGTTTCGGGTATCACACTAACCCCATACCCACCTATATGCGTTTTATTGGATTTGGTGGGGTGGTTTTAGAAT
The DNA here is from genome assembly GCF_016757965.1 of Archaeoglobus neptunius. NCBI lineage: Archaea > Methanobacteriati > Methanobacteriota > Archaeoglobi > Archaeoglobales > Archaeoglobaceae > Archaeoglobus > Archaeoglobus neptunius. The sequence continues at coordinate 168,376 of NZ_JAEKIW010000003.1, forward strand.
AGGAGTGGCCTGGTAAGGGTCTCATTTTACACATACCAATGAAAATCACGAGCCAGAAAAAACTAACTCTGAGCACAGATAAAATCTTATCAATGCGTCGAGAGCTTGGTCTATCCGCTTTTCTCGAACTGCAGCTCAGACAGTATTTAGCAGTGATCAAAACCGGGTTATATGAGACGCCGGGGGTGGGATTTGAACCCACGCGGGCAAATGCCCAGTGGATCTCGAGTCCACCGCAGTGGCCTGGCTCTGCAACCCCGGCTTAATCCAGATTCGTCCGGGCTGATTTTAATCTTTCCCCTAACAAAACCCTTATATACACCTCTAAATGAGGGTTATGAAATTTAAAGGAGGGTTAGAATTGGCCGAAATAACAGAAGTTAGGATATATAAAGCGAAGGGAAACGGAAGCGTAAAGGCGTTTGCCTCCGTTAGCTTTGACAACGAGTTTGTTGTGAAAGGCTTGAGGGTTGTAGAAGGAGAAAGGGGTCTCTGGGTTAGTATGCCCAGTAGAAAAATGAAGGATGGTAGCTTTCAGGATGTTTTCCATCCAGTAAGCAAGGAGGCGAGAGATAAAATTGTGGAAGCGGTTTTGAAAGCATACCACGAGCAGGAGTAAATTTCTGAGTAACTTTTATAATCTTTTTGTCCTTCATCTGCCACAGCGTATAACTGGTGCTACAGGACGCAGATTATGCCCCGGACATAACCGAGCCGAATGTCAGAGTGTAGCAAAAATTAAATCCACTTCCGTTTAGGTTCAAACATGAGAGTTTTCGCACTTGTATTCTTAATACTTATATTTTCTCTACCTGTTCAGGCAGAAGAACTGAAAATTGCAAGAGTTGAAGTTAGAGGAGAAATAAACGAGGGTACTTACCTAACACTTCAGCATGCATATGATTTTGCTCAAAAAGAGAAATGTAATGCGATTTTTGTCGTTCTAGACACTCCCGGTGGCGTTCTAAGCTCAACACAAAAGATTGTGCAGCTTTTCATGAACAGCGAGATACCGGTCATCGTATTCGTCCCACGAGGAGGTATGTGCGCCTCTGCAGGATCCATAATCCTTCTCTCTGCCCATATTGCAGTAATGGCAAATGGAACTGCTGTTGGCGCTGCAACTCCAGTGAATATCGGATTTGGTTCCCCGACTGTCGAAAAAAAGACTGTTAACTACATTGCCGGGTATGTTAAGGACATCGCAAGTGCCAGAGGAAGAAATCCTGAGGTTGCAGAGAAGTTCGTTACGCAGGCTCTGACTCTGACTGCAGGTGAGGCTTTGAAGGAGCACATAATTGACTACCTAGCTGATAACGAAGTGGAAGCAATTGAAAAGCTCAATGGCAAAAGTGTGATTGTTAATGGCCGGGAGATAACCTTCAATTTTGATTCTTACAGAGTTCTGAATGTAAATAAACCAATTCAGGCCAGTATCTATGAAGCCATCTCAAGTCCCCAGCTATCGGCCATCCTCCTCATACTTGGCATATATCTCCTGATATTCGGTCTGACATCCCCTGGCCTTGTACCGGAAACTGTTGGAGCGATCTGTCTTATTCTTGCCCTTGCAGGACTCGGAGTGGTGAATATCAACCAGATTGGAGCTCTTCTGGTAGTTCTGGGTGTTATCCTCCTGATTGCAGAGCTTGTAACTCCCACCTACGGTGTTCTCGGTGCTGGATCAGTGGTTTCGATTGTCCTGGGTCTGCTTGTACTTTTCAACGAGCCACTAATGCCGGAGTCGTTCTATGATGCCTTTCCAAAGTTCGTTGCGGGCATTGGAATCGGACTTGGGGGAATAATGACATTCATGATTATAAAGGTTGCACAGATTCGGAGGAAAAAAAGCAGTGTTGGTGAGGTGGTTGGATTGTCTGGAGATGTGCTCGAATTCTCAAACGGCCGGGGATTTGCGAGGGTGAGGGGAGAGATATGGAGAATCGAGAGTGATGAAGAGTTAAATAAAGGAGATGAAATTGAGGTAATAGAAAGAGACGGTCTGAAATTAAAGGTGAGAAAAATTGAGCGTCGAGGAAGAGCTGATAAACGAGACAGTAAAATGGATGAAAAATCTGGAGAACAGGATTGAGGGTATCGATGGTGACAGGAGGTTTTTGGATAACATCAAAGCCTACATAAGTGACTCCAGATACTTCATGGAAAAAGGGGATTTTGTACGAGCATTCGAGTGTGTTATATGGGCCTGGGCGTGGCTCGAGATAGGGCTTGATGTGGGGAAGCTGAGGCATGCCACTCCGTAAAAATCTAGGGCAACATATCCTTGTTAACCGTGAGATCATAAAGCGAATAGTGGGCTATGCAGAGCTGACGGATAGGGACGTCGTTCTGGAAGTTGGATGCGGCACGGGCAATTTAACTGCCGAGCTGTTGAAAAAATGCATGGTTGTGGGCATGGAAAAAGATGGGAAAATGGTTGAGAAGCTTAGAAAGAGATTTTCCAGCGAGATTGAGGAAGGTAGATTTAGACTCCTGCATCACGATGCTTTAAAAGTTGAATTTCCTTTTTTCACGAAGTTCGTTTCCAATATTCCATACAAGATTTCCTCCCCCCTGACCTTCAAGCTTTTCGAGTATGAATACGAGATGGCAGTGGTGATGTACCAGAGAGAGTTTGCTGAAAGACTGGTCGGCGAGGACAGCAGGCTTGGTGTAATATCAAAAGCTTACTGCTCGTCCGAAATACTGGAGATCGTCAGACCGGCATCATTCAGGCCTAAGCCAAAGGTGGATTCAGCGATCGTCAGAATAAAGCCCATTCCCGCCGTGAAAGTTAGCAACAAAGAACTCTTTGAGAAATTCGTAACCTTCGCCTTCTCGATGAGAAGGAAGCGAATGGACAAAATCGCCCGCGAGTTTGATAGCAGGTTTGGTGTCAGGGTAAATCTGGACGACGAAATTGCTAAAATGCGCCCTGAGAAAGTAGGGGCAAAGAGGTTTGCCCAGATCGTGGATGATATACGATCCTGCTGAGGATAGTGAACTGCTGCTGGAAACTGCGCTGAAGGAGATTCGCCCGGAAGACGAGGTAATTGAGATTGGAGCCGGTAGCGGATTTGTAGCTGAGAGATTAAAGGACAGATGCAGGTGGATCGTTGTTACCGACATCTCTCCTTTCGCTGTGGAGGTTTTAAACCGGAAGGGTCTGGACGTTATCAGAACTGATATTGCCAGAGGGATACGAAAAAAGTTCAGCCTCGTTCTCTTCAATCCTCCCTACCTCGAACTTGAAGATGAATTGAAGAGGGGGGACTGGCTTGATGTTGCTGTGGATGGTGGAAAAGGAGGTTTGGAGGTAACTTCCAGGTTCCTTGATTCTCTGAACGAAATCATGTCCGATGAAGGGAGGGCAATTCTCATAGTCTCATCCTACAATGAACCATCGATATACGAGCTAATCGAAAAGAGGGGATTTAAGTACGGGATAATCGGAGAACGAAAGTTGTTTTTCGAAAAACTTTACGCAATCAAAATCTGGAAGTCCGGAACGTCATATGCCGATTAAGCCCAACACGGGGTTTGATTTAAGGACTTGTTAACATCGCCTTGACAATCTTCAGCGTGACGTTAGCTTCGACCCAAGCTGCTATTACGATTAAGATGATGGAGATAAGGGCGAGGGTCAGGTACTCCTTAACGTCTTCTCTGGTCAGAACCTGCTCCTTCCTGCCCATCAGGTATCGGATGACCTCGCAGGGAATCTTGAATCCAGCAGCCCCGGCTATTATTATGGCTGGGATTTCGAAGATGGCGTGTGGGAGTATAAGCCAAATACACCCACGATCTATTAAAATTAATTTCGAAAGGAATCCTGTCGTAAATCCATTCGCTAATATACTGGCCAACGTAGTCGCACCAAATGTAAAAGATCCACATAACATAATAAACCAAACATATATATTTTGCGTTAAAATATAACTTAAACTTGGTTGTTCTAGTTGGCTGAGGATATTATCATTAATTCTCATTGTAGTTATATGATTGGTAAAACAACCAATAATAAATGATACAAAATACAGCATGGAAGATACATAAATCAACATCTTTTTAGTCATAGTATCACAATATAAAATACCATCAAACTACTAACAGACACTATAATAGATGAAATTAATATTAATATAAGTTTTTTTTCATTTTCTTTTGATGGCTCTTTTACCCAGCCCTTTCTCACCCCCGCTGAGTATACTACGGAAATAATAGCAGTAAGAAGTATAGCAGGCGTTATCAATAATAAAAACACATTATAACCAATTACACCCAACTTCCACACGATCCCCCAAATAGTAACATGAGATATTAGTAAACTTACTGCATAAACTAAGTTTTCTCCACTCAAAGGTTCACGTACTGTTACATTTTCTGTAGTTGAGTGCACCATTCCAGACCCTCCAATAAAAAAATTATAGGGCTATTGCAATACCTACTCCACCCGTAGCAGTAGCTAAGCCTACTAAAGCCAGACCCATACTTGCCGCACTTACAACAAGCCCAACTCTGGCAAAATTATCGCCTTTTGCTGCTCCAGGTACTGATGCAAGAAGACCTACCTCTCCGAGGTACCAACTCGCATTGCTGTGTTTTACAGGACATAATGGCATCACCGCCATCCCTACCACAGCCAGACAGAGCCCAACAGCAAGCCACTTCATCACTTCCTCGTTCCAGTCCTTTACCTCATACATCTCTAACCCACCTCACTTCTGCTCATCACAATCTGCATGCTATGACTATTTAAGTCTTACGATATACAATCTCTATCAAAAAATTATGGATAAGTTAAATAAGGAAACTGTTGAGTATGGAACACAATGGATGCATTGAGTTGGACGAGTTCTAAGGTTGCTTTAACTTTCTTATCCTATCTACAGCCTCATCAAACTCCTCAATCAGATAATAATCCTCAACCAGACTTTCCAGCATTCATCGCCATTATCCTGTCGTTCGTTATCAAAATCGAGTTCGCTATTCTCGCTGTAGCTATAAAATAGCCATCGACTGCTCTCGATCCAACCAGATTGAAACTTAGCGAAGTCATAACTCAGACCAGCTAATTTTGCATTGTATCTAACAAGAACGCCGAGCAATTCTGCTAAAGTCAACTTTGGGCAGTATACAGGTACACCTTTAGCCATCTTCGACAGCTCTTTGGATTTCTTGTACCTCCCAGCATACCTTTTTGGAAAAAAAGCCGACTAAAACGGACGTATCGATTGTCAATCCCATGATCTTTTCCTCGTCTCAAGCAGAACTTCCAGAGGATCATCTTTAATTTTAGTTTTTAAAATTTTATCGATCTCTTTCGAAATCTCATCAATATCTCCCATCAGCTTCTCTTCTAAGATTACTTTTCCCGCAGCCTCTCCGGCAGATCATGTAGTATCCCAAAATTATTTCACAACCCAACATCCAACTCTTGTGAGAAAGCTAACGAACAAGAAGATCAGATGGATAATCAGACAACTCGACAAGGGGACTCCAGTAAAGGAAATAGCCGCTGTG